>NZ_JBALMO010000200.1:0-1891 GCF_036963345.1 Bacillus sp. JJ722 | reverse complement strand
ACTTAATGTTGTGTTGTATAAACGATAACAAATGATAAAGAAAGAGTCAATATAATTGAGAATTTAATATTATAATTGAGAATGATTATTAAAACCAAAGATTTTAAGCTTTTATAAAGATAATTCAAACGATAATAATTATCATCTAGTATGTATTACTTTATAATTTTAGCTATACATAAAATCAACTCACATTTTCTTCATACAAAAAAAGCAGCCTCTGGTTGACCATAGGCTGCTTCTTTGATTTCAATGAAAAATCACTTTTGATTTATAGACTTTTTGAAGAATGCTCATTAAGAATAACGATTTTAATTATTTACTAATTTATTCAGTAACTACTTTTCCACTATTAAAGTTCATAAAATAACCTACAATTGCTCCTAAGATTGCTGGAAGAATCCAACCTAAACCTACTGAATAAAGTGGCAACGTAGAAAGAATATTATTAACTGCTTCTACCTTTATTCCAGCTGCATTTAATCCATCAAACAAACTCACTAAGAATGCTAAGGCAAGACTTACAATGTATACTGAAGATCTGCCTTGGAAGAAGCGATGTAAAAATGTTAAAGCAATTAAACAAATTGCTAATGGATATATAGCAACCAATACAGGAACTGAAAAAGCGATCAAGTTCTCTAATCCTACATTTGCAACTACAGTACTAAACATAGAAAGGATGATTGCAAATGTTGTGTATGAAATACTTGGAAGTAATTTATTGAAATAAGCAGAGCACGCTGTTACTAGTCCAATACTAGTTGTTAAGCAAGCTGCAATAACAATTAAACCAAGAATAAGGCTACCATACGATCCAAAGTAATGACCTGATGATGCAGCAAGGATAGACCCACCATTTTCTAACATTCCAATTTCATTCACACTTGATGCACCTAAGTAAGCAAGTCCACCATAGATAACAGCTAGTAATCCAGCTGCAATCATTGCGGATTTAAAACAACTTGATAGGATCTCACTCTTTGTTCTAGCTCCTCGTTCCTTTACTGCATTTATCACAATAATCCCGAAAACAAGTGAAGCAAGTGTATCCATTGTTAAGTATCCTTCTTGAAAACCTTTAAAAAATGAAAATTCTGTATATTTATCGTTCGGAGTAGTAAAATCCCCCATTGGGTTAAAAATAGCAGCTCCAATTAATAAAGCGATAACGATAATTAGCACTGGCGTTAAAATTTTCCCTACAATATCTACAATTTTTCCTGGTTTCAATGAGAAAATACACGTTATAGCAAAGAAAATAATTGTGAAAATGACTAATGGAATACTACTAGTTGTATCGCCTAGTAAAGGTTTAATTCCTACTTCATAAGAAACACTTCCTGTTCTCGGAATAGCGAATAGTGGCCCAATTGTTAAATAAAGAACAGTAGTGAAAACCAATCCAAACATCGGATGTACACGACTAGCCACTGAATATAAATCTCCTTTTCCTGAGAAGCCAATTGCTAATACCCCTAATAGAGGTAGCCCTACTCCTGTCACGATAAATCCAATTGTTGCCGGCCATACATTTGTTCCAGCCATTTGTCCCATTAATACGGGGAAAATTAAATTTCCTGCTCCAAAAAATAATGCAAATAACATAAATCCAATTGCTATAGTAGATGATAAACCATTCTTATTCTGTTTCAAAATACAACCTCCTATATACTTTATTAATCCTATATATCTAAATTTTCTGTTAATATTTTAAAATATTAAATTGAAAATACGATAATTTAGGAATTTTCTGAATATTTTTTCATTTTAGACCAATTTCTTTCTGAAGTTTTTAATTAGACTAAGAAATAATAATATATCTTTAAAATATTTTCAACAGTTTTCACTATTTTTTAATAATTTAAAAGGTTAATCTAAATTTAGATTA
>NZ_JBALMO010000199.1:0-15576 GCF_036963345.1 Bacillus sp. JJ722 | reverse complement strand
TACTATCATCGGTGGACTTGCCCTAGCGCTTATTCCGCTAGTAGGTAACTCATTCCTGTGGGTTGTTGTGGCCTTGAGTGTGGCAAAGGGCACAACTTATATTAATGTTTCAATGGCAGTACAGGTTATGATTCGATTGATGCCAGATAGAGCAGGTTTCATGTCTAGTATATTGAGCCTTGGTAACAATATTACCCAATTAGTTTCACCCATTTTAACTGGTATGTTAGTACAAGCCGCTGGCGTAAATCTAGCACTTGGCTTTAATTATTCTATATATGTCATGGCTGGATTGTGTCTCATAACGGCTATGCTTTATTTAATGTTTGTTAGACCTGATAATGTTAAAACTACTCCAGCTAATAAAATGGCTGTGTAAAAGGGGGAGTAGATTGTCGTGAACTAATTAGAATGCTAGATGATCATTTTCCAGTTCCAGTAAAGATTCTTATGAAGAATTATTGTCTAATTGTGAGTTTTAAAGAATCAATTAAAAAGAATGCTAGAAACAAAATAAGGGAGGAAATAATGATGTTTACTCAAATCGATGCAGTTGTAGTTGGAGCAGGTTTTTCAGGGATGTACATGCTTCATAGTTTACGTGAGGCTGGATTCTCTGTTCGTGTTTACGAAGCAGGAGATAATGTTGGTGGTGTATGGCATTGGAATCGCTATCCCGGAGCGAGATGTGACTCGGAGAGTATCTATTATAATTACACTTTCTCGCAAGAACTCTTACAGGAGTGGACGTGGTCTTCTCGATACCCTGCACAGCCAGAAATACTAAGTTACCTCAATTATGTGGCAGACAAGTTTAATCTTCGTCAAGATATCCAGTTCAACACACGTATAACCGCGGCTCATTATGATGAGACGAATAGTAGATGGAAAATCCAGACGGATGATGGGAATATTTTGTTGGCGAAGTACTTTATTACAGGTGTGGGTTGTCTTTCTACTACTAATATCCCTTCTTTTAAAGGCTTAAATAGTTTTAAAGGAGAGTGCTATCACACTGGAAGTTGGCCACATGAACAGGTAGATTTCAAGGGAAAGCGGGTTGGCGTTATTGGGAATGGTTCCACTGGAATTCAGGCGATCCCAGTCATTGCTAAAGAGGCGGAGCATCTTTTTACTTTTCAGCGTACCCCACAGTATAGCCAACCAGCTAAAAATCACTCACTTGACTCAGAATTCTTACGGAAAACGAAAGAAAACTACAGAGAGATTGCACAACAAATGCGTGATTCCTCGTATGGTGTACCAGCAATAAGTCCTACACGTTCGGCACTGGAAGTTACACCAGAAGAACGGGAACGAATATTTGAGAAAGTTTGGGAAACAGGAGGCTCACTATTTGGTAGTTTTAACGATATAGCGATTAATGAAGAAGCCAATAAAACTGTTGCTGAGTTCGTTCGTTCCAAGATACAGCAAATTGTTCGTGACCCTAAGGTGGCTGAGAAGTTGATGCCATCATACTATTACGGAACAAAACGACCAATTAAAGATACAGATTATTTCGAAACTTTTAATCGTGAGAATGTCACCTTAGTTAATGTAAAGCAAGACCCAATTGTGGAAATTACCCCTAATGGTATACGGACTGAAGAAGCAGAGTACGAGCTAGATGTGATTGTATTTGCAACTGGCTACGATGCAATAACAGGAACCTTATTGAAAATCGATATTTGTGGAAGAGATGGATTATCGTTAAAGGAGAAATGGGCTAATGGGGCACAAGTGAAAACCTACCTCGGAATTGCAAACTCCGGTTTTCCAAATATGTTTATGATTACAGGTCCAGAGAGCCCGTCCGCGTTTAGCAACGCACCTGTATCTATTGAGCAGCATGTAGAATGGATTACGGAATGTATACTGCAACTCCGTGAAAATGGTGTTGAAACGATAGAGGCAAATGTAGAAGCAGAAGAGGCTTGGAGCAAACATTGTAGGGAGGTTGCCGATGCCACGCTCTTCACTAAAACTGATTCATGGTATACAGGTGCAAATATTGATGGTAAGCCGCGAGCATTTTCAATCTATCTTGGAGGCGTTGGAACGTACCGTCAGAAATGTAATGAAGTTGCGGCAAATGGCTATGAGGGATTTTCTTTAATGTCCTCTAAAAGCACGGTGGTCTGAAAAAGTACTGATTTCAAACATTAAAAGTATGGGATGGGGGAAAGGAACATGAACAAATTAGAGGGAAAAGTAGCAATTATTACAGGTGGGTCAAGTGGTATTGGTAAAGCAACTACAGAACTATTCTTGGCACATGGGGCTAAAGTTGTTGTGGCGGATATTTCTAACGAAGCAAAATTATATGTGGAAGGGCTTGTAAAAGAAGGTGGAGAGGCAATCTTTGTACAAACAGATGTTTCTAAGGAAACGGATGTTCAAAATGCTGTAAACAAAGCTGTAAATAAATTCGGCAAATTGGATATTATGATTGCGAATGCAGGTATAGGTCATCGAGATACACCAATTAAAGACTATACTTTAAGTCAATGGCAACAAATGATAGATATTAACTTAACGGGCGTATTTTTATCTAATAAATATGCGATTACTCAAATGCAAGAGCAAGGTACAGGGGGATCAATCGTCAATATTGCATCAATAATGGGGCATACTGGCCGTGATGGACAAGCAAGTTATAATGCCGCTAAAGCTGGTGTAGCTAACTTAACTCGTTCATTAGCTATTTCACACGCTAAAGAAGATATTCGTATTAATGCTGTTAACCCTGGTTTTATTTACACACCCATTTTAAGTGGTGCTAGCGATGAAGCGTTAGAAAAAGTCGCTTCACTTCACCCAATCGGTCGCCTTGGTCGTGTGGAAGAAGTTGCAAACGCAATTTTATTCCTTGCTAGCAATGATGCTTCATTCATTGTAGGAACCAATTTAATGGTTGATGGTGGTTATACTGCTATATAAGCTAATTCAAATGCAAACATTTAGTTGTAACTTTAAGATAATGTAAAAACTTTACAATGAGCATGTTTTGATCTTTTTCAAAACATGCTTATCCAGTTATACAAAATAGGAAAAAAGGAGATGAAGAATTAATGGGTGAAGAATTAAAAGTAAGAAGTACTCATGAATTTAACCCGTATATGGGAGGTGAAGTGGAAACGGTAACATTGCCTAATGGAGCAATAGTAAACAAACAAATAGGGTTAGTACCTTCAAAGTCAGAAATTATAAAAGTGAAAGATGGTATTCATGTTCTTTCAAAATATGCCATAGAGAACACAGTTATCATTGATGGTAAAGAAGGTGTAATCGTCTGGGATACAGGTTCGCATATGGGAGCAGGGCAACGAAAGTACCAAGCATTGCGTGAACTAACCGACAAACCGATTAAAGCTGTAATTTATTCACATAGCCATTATGTGATGGGAACAAGGGCGTTTGTACCTGAAGGGCCGGAAGGGGAAAATATTCATGTCATTGCTCATCCAGACCTGCATGGCAATGTAACGGATACAGCCATTGAACTAGGACCCTCTACCTTAAGAAATGGTGCTCAACATTTTGGTTTCTATCTGCCCAGCACTGGTCCAGATGCTAGTCTTACAGCTTATTTTGAGCGTGAAATTGAAAACGAAGACAAGTCTTCTGGGTATGTAAAACCAACATCTTTAGTGAAAGATGGAGAAAAAATGGTGATAGATGGTGTTCATATGCAATTTTTCCATGCTCGTGCTGACACGGATGACTCTATTGCTGTGTGGTTGCCGGATTATGATGTTGTAGTTACAAATAATGTCTGGCCTATGTTTCCGAATATTTCCACTCTGCGTGGACAACCATATCGGGATCCTACTGAATGGATAGCAGGGGTTGATAAAATTCGTGCGATTAATCCTGAATTTCTTATAACTTCACATGGCCCAGCAACAGTTACGCGAGAGGAAAGTTATGAATATGCTACATATTTCAGAGACATGATTGCCTTTGTTTATAGCCAAACGATTCGCGGTATAAATAAGGGAATGAGACCAGATGAGATTGCCGAACGCGTTAAGCTTCCGGATCATTTAATCAAATATCCTCGGATACGCGATGCATATGGTGAGTTTAAACATCATTTAAAAGGAGTATACAGTGGTTTAATAGGTTGGTTTAGTATGGATGCGGCAGATATTAATCCAGTTCCCATTCCATTCAGATCTAAGAAAATAGTAGAAGGATTTGGGGGAAAAGAAAAAATCATCGAGGAAGCAAACAAATCGTTACTACGTAAGGAAAACGCTTGGGCGGCAGAATTGATTACACACGTTTTGGATATCGACCCTGACAATCAGGAGGCTCGTCAGATTAAGGCAAATGCATTACGACAAATGGGATATGTAACACCAGCTATTTCATCTAGAAATTTCTATCTTACACAAGCCTTAGTTTTAGAAGGAAAAGTGGATTTTGCTCATATTCCGCCGGGTTTCCCAGGTACCCTAGATGAAGAATCTATGAAAAAACTTCCGATAGAAAATTTTGTAAGATTATTAGAGTATAAAATTGATCCGGAAAAATCGGCAAACATTGATAAAATACTATCAATTACTTTTACCGATCTACACCAAGAAATAAGTCTTCATGTTAGAAGAGGAGTGGCAGAATGTATTAATCGCAAGCCACTTAAAGCAGACATGTCTATCGAACTTTCTCGTGGAACATGGTTTGATATTATTTTTGGGAAGCTGGATGTAGTAGATGGTATAACCGCTGGCAAGGTGAAAGTTAATGGGGAACAAGAGGAAGTAACAAGTTTGTTTAAGGTATTTGAACTTTAAGAACAACACCAACATACCATAGCTTGTTCCATCATTGATGTTGGGTTAAATATATCTAACGAAATTGGAGGTTTTATATAGTTATGAAAAACAAAATGAGCCTTAATGGGAAAATCATATCCTTTATTGACAACGGGGATTTAACTTCCCCGGTAGTGTTGCTAGTTCACGGTTATCCAGAAACTAGCCTTATTTGGAAAGAGCTGATTCCGACAATCGTCTCACATGGATACCGTGCAATTGCTCCGGATCTACCGGGATTTGGTCAAAGTGAAAGATTTGAGAGTGAGTCAACTTGGGAAAACTATCAGCAATTCCTTGGAGACTTTTTAGAGGAATTACAGGTAGATCAGGTTCATTTATTTGGACATGATTGGGGAAGTATCATAAGTTTAGCTTGGGCGGGTAACCATCCTGAAAAAATTTTAAGCCTTTTCGCTTCAGATACAATATTCTCACCAGATGCAGAATGGCATAAACCAGCCCAAGTGTACCAAACTCTAGGAGAAGGAGAAAAAATCATGGAAAAATTTGGTGAGCGACAGTACTACGAACAGGTCTTGAAAAATGCGATTCCTGGTATTACTGATGAACTCTTAGATGATTTTTATTGTGTGTTCAAGACAGCGGAGGGTAGAAAGGTGCCGCTTGAATTATATCGATCCGGAGAAAATTTAAATAAGATTGAACGAGGTAAACTGTTCGCCATAAAGAAACCGGCAACGATTGTATGGGGAGAAAACGATCCCTATGTTCCTGTAAGCTATGCTCATCAAATACGAGATCAGCAATTGCCTCATGCATCGATACATGTTATTCCAAATGTACTTCATTTTATTCTGTTTGAAGCTGTAGATCAAGTGAAGGAAATCATTGAAATTCATCTGCAAAAAGTAAAAAATCATGAAACAAATATAGAAATGAATTATGTGGAATAGTATCATTTCTTAATGATTTTAAGCTTGTATTTACAAGGAAAATGGTTTTCGAAAATTATTGTTATATTTTTTTTAGTATTGGTAGATGCAATAATAATTCCAGCCTAAAAGAGATTAATGGATTGTCGGCAATATGCAAGAATTAATGTCGTCTATAATAGTTTATTTCAATTTGTTCATTTATCCCGTTCTAACTGGCACTATGACTCCCACTTCAAAACGAAAGTAAAAGCGAAGACGTTTAAGTGGGAGATTATGCGCCAGTAAGAACCTGATTGGTTCAACTAATAATCGGCGGGGGATGGACGAACCTCCCCACCGATTAAGGTTTCACTTTATAGAATGTTATGAACAGATTTTTTGAATTAGCTGAGGACCATTGTTTTTAGGAGAATTTACGTCTGAACTTATTTCAAATGCTTCCATTTTTTTTTCATCAAATGGCTTTAATAGTTGCTGGAGGGATGATAAATCTTTATTTGCCCGATTCAACCATGTTTTTTCATCTTTTTTAGTAAAGATAACTGGCATTCGATCATGGATGCCCATCATAAGAGGATTGGGAGTTGTCGTAATCACAGAGCAAGTATATAAAAGGGAACCATCAGATTTTTTCCAAGCATCCCATATTCCAGCCATTCCGAAAGCTTCATTATTTTTTAATTTGATTCGCATAGGAATTTTTTTTTTTTCATCCTTCTTCCATTCATAGAATGAGTCAGCTAGGATCAGGCATCTTCTTCTTCCAAACGAATTCCGAAAACTAGGCTTTTCTGCTATTGTTTCTGCTCTCGCATTAATCATTTTATATCCAATCTTATCATCTTTTGCCCAAGCGGGAACTAATCCCCATCGTAAATACCCCATCCGATTTTGTTTTCCGTCATGAATGACTGCTACAACCGAATGGGAAGGAGCGATATTATAACTCTCCACATATTCTTCTTCATCAAAAGCAGATTCAATCTGAAATCGCTCAATCAGCTCTTCATAATCTGCAAATAATGTAAATCGTCCGCACATTGTATTCACCTCATTACTAAGATTACCGGTATTAAACGGATGCATACATGAAATTTTGTTTAGTAGTATGATGCTTAAAAATAAATTAATTCGTTTTGTTTATAAATTCTTTATATTTAGATCCTACACTGTCATCTAGGAGGGATCAATTATGAAGAATAATATTTTATCAGTTAAAGAAGTAACCAAAAAAGTAAGAGGGCGTCGTTTACTACATTCAATTAGTTTTAATATTGAACAAGGAATGATTTGTGGGCTACTAGGTCCGAATGGAGCAGGAAAAACGACGTTAATTAGACTTTTAACGGGACTTATTCAACCAACGGACGGAGATATTGAAATTAATGGAAAGAGTATTGTTACTAATAGAAAACAAGTTTTATTAGAAATGGGTGCAATTGTTGAATCTCCAATTTTCTTTCCTTATATGTCAGGTAAGGATAATCTAATGAATCTAGCTCGTCTTCACCCCCAGCTTTCTGCAAAGGAACAAAAGGAGAGAGTAGAGGAAGTACTTCACATTGTTGGCTTGCAAAATCGTGCCAACGATAAGGTGGGCACTTATTCACTTGGAATGAAGCAGCGATTGGGCATTGCGCAGGCTTTGTTAGGTAAACCGTCATTTTTGATCCTTGATGAGCCAGTAAATGGGTTAGATCCTATGGGAATTCGAGAATTAAGAGAGCTAATCATAAAGATGAATCGCGATTATGGTATTACTATGCTTATTTCAAGTCATTTATTAGATGAGTTGCAAAAAGTATGTAACCAGATTGTTGTCATTCGTGAGGGAGAATTATTATGGTCTGGTTATAAAGATGAATTAGCGAGAAGTAATCAAAGTTTAGAAGATGCATTTATTGAGTTGGTGTCTCGATGAAACAATTACTAGTTAGTGAATGGGAACGATTGTGGAAAAGAAAAACGACTTGGCTTATATTTTTTAGCATTCCTCTCATTCTATTAGTTTCAGCTAAATATTTATTAGGTCAAAATAAAGTCCAATCAACGGAATTACCACAGTATGCTGTAGCTTGGAATTTCCCTATTTTAAGTCTTTCTGAAATGCTTATAACAGCCTTTCAGGGTATCATCTTAATAATTGTTGTTCTTATGGTAACAGAAGAACATCGGTCAGGACAACTTCGGATGGTGCTAATAAGGCAGTATACTTTTGCAGAAATCATGGTTGCTAAATATATGGTATCTATCGGAGCCATATTATTATTCTTCTTTACTTATTTTATACTAAGTCATTTAATGGGAATCATTTTCTTCCCGACTCCTGAAGAGTTTTCTTTATTTTATAACGAAAGCTCGGCTACAGTATTTGAAGGATTAATATATAATTTGAAGTTTTATGGAATTGCGATCGCTACAGCAATAACCATGGTTTCAATTATATTTTTTATTGCTGTCGTAAGTCGTACAACAACTGCGGCAATTGGGAGCGGTATAGGATTATTGTTGTTTTCGCTAGCCTATCCGAATATACTTTCATACTTTAAGGGGTTATTAGGTGAAGTTCTATACATGAAGCTAATTTTCATTTCTATTCCCATGATTCAATGGCAAGGGATTACACTTATGCTTGCGGAAAAACCGTATTTCGTTAACTGGAATTTTACTATAATGGGTATTTATTTTATTGGATTTGCTTGTTTAACAATGCTCGTTATGAAGAAAAAAGATTATTTTTTATAGGTGGTGTATGTAAGATGAAAAACATTTTGATAAGTGAAATAGAACGAACGTTTAAAAGAAAAAAAACTTGGGTTGGTATCTTAATATACTTTGGACTCATTGGTTTGGAATGTCTGTTCCTTTTAATGGTTGGCGGAAAGAGTTTTTATGATCCAACCCATGCTGTTACGTTAAATTCATTAAATACGGCCCCTTTCTTATTAAGAGAATTAGGACTATTTTTTCAATTTGTCTTAATCCCAATGTTAGTGGTAGATAGTTTCAATGGCGAATATACTTCAGGAGCATATCGGCTTATTTTAATAAGACCACAAGAACGTACTAAGCTTTTTTTAACAAAAATATGTGTACAAGGAGCAATCGTTCTTTGTTTATTATTGTTCACAATGGTAGTCGGAATGATTTTTGGTATGTCCGCATTTCCAGATGTAACAGAGGTGTCATTTTTAAATACAGATCCACTTCAGCCAATGAGCGTGTTTTTTTATGTATGTAAATTTTATGTTATCGCCTATCTAATCCTTTTAGCTGTTATTGCCATTGGAAGCCTTATTAGTGTTCTTATGCCTAATACAATCTTGTCATATATAGGAATCATTGGCTTTTTGATTGGCAGCCTATATGTTTCCGACCATTTCGCATTTTTCTTAGCCTTTTCAGATTCCATCTTCCAGGTGCTTGGCGGACAGAATAATATGCTTCTTATAATAGTGTTTCTTCTTCTATTTATAAGCTATATAATAAATGTTGCAACATGGAGAAGACGCGATTGGATGGGATGAAATTGAAAGAAAAAATTGTTATTGTCGATGATGAGAAAGACATTGTGACTTTTATGAAAGACTCATTAGAAGATGAAGGATACGTTGTATATAGTGCCTATAACAGCGATGAAGCGTTGTATACATTACGAAAGAAACCGGATCTTATCATCCTTGATGTCATGATGCCAGGAATGGATGGCTTTGAATTATGTGAACAGATTAGGAAAAGTGTCTCATGTCCGATTATCTTTGTTAGTGCGAAGAACTCAGAACAGGATCGAATTAAGGGATTAATGGTTGGAGGGGACGACTACATAGAAAAACCGTTTAGTTTAAAGGAATTAAAAACTAGAATTTATGCTCATCTTAGACGAGAACATCGAAATCGTCATAAGGAGTATCATCGATTACATCAAAAAAATCTCATAATTGACACATCAGCCTATGAAGTTCACTGTCACAATGAGAAAGTTACGTTTACCCATCGCGAGTTTGAAATCTTGAAATACTTTGTTTTACACCCAAACCAAGTATTATCGAAGGAACAAAT
The DNA here is from genome assembly GCF_036963345.1 of Bacillus sp. JJ722. Taxonomy (NCBI): domain Bacteria; kingdom Bacillati; phylum Bacillota; class Bacilli; order Caryophanales; family Bacillaceae; genus Bacillus; species Bacillus sp. JJ722. The sequence goes on along the minus strand of NZ_JBALMO010000199.1, from coordinate 5,795 downwards.
TTATGATCATGTTTGGGGATTAGAAGCAATGGGAGACACATTTACTGTCACTGAACACATAAAAAAAATTAGAGCGAAATTGCTGAAGCATGACCCAAATACGACTTATATTTCTACCGTTTGGGGTGTGGGGTATAAATGGGAAGGATAGGTCGTTTTGCCAATTGGACGTTACGTCGTCAAATTATTTCGTATTTTTTTCTTATCATGTTGATGAGCATTATCGCAACTATCATTACTTGGGCATTGCTTGCGTTACTGTTTTCTTTCACTTTTAGTAATAGTTCAGTCAAACCTGCTAATTATTTTGAAAACCAAATTCCAGATATAGTCTCTTTTGTACATAAGCAGGAGAATATATTAGACATAGAAAACAAAGATGCAGTAGAAAAGATGATTCCGTTAGAAGGAATGGACTACCAGGTTATTAATAAAAAAGGACAGATTATGTATGGTAGTATGACTAAACCATATATTTCTACAGAAATGGATCTCATTAACAGTTTACATACGAATATACATGATGGTGGTAAGTTTATAAAGTATTATCCGATTTTTGATGAATCAAAAAGTTTAATCGGGGCCATTGGTTTTCGCTACGAATTATCTGTAATATCAGCTAACCCAGTGTCTCCATATCCAATTCTTATTGGTTCTGGAATAGCGATTGCTTTCTTTTCACCTTTCTTTTATTTTTTTCTATTTTCATTTTTAATGGGCAAGAGCTTCAGCAGAAAAATTGAGCACCCATTTAATGAAATCATAGAAGGAGCTCACAAGATTGAAAATCATGATCTCGATTTTTCATTATCGCATATAAGGAGCACAAAGGAATTGAACAAACTGGTTTCTGCATTTGAAGAAATGAAAGAGGCTTTAAAAGACTCGCTACAAAAACAATGGAAGTTGGAACAAGATAGAAGTGAAATGGTAGCTGCAGTGGCTCATGATTTAAAAACACCTCTTACTATTATTCAAGGTCATGTTGAGGGGTTATTAGAGATGAAAACAGAAAACCCCAAACGGCTCGAACAATATTTGCAAACGATCCAAGCTAGCTGTCAGCGGTCCATTCGATTAATTTATGAATTAAATGACGTATCAAAAATTGAACAGCCTGAATTTAAATTGGAAATGAAAGAGACGGACATTAGAAGTTTAGTTCTTTCTAAAATAAACGAATATAACCTACTATGCAAATCGAAAAATATTACGTTGAAAGCGATAATCGACGACACTTCTGTAGATACTGTGTATTTTTGGATTGATCCATTTCGTATCAATCAAGTATTGGATAATATTTTAACCAATAGTTTGAAATATAGTCCTTCAAATGGCGAAATAAAATGGAAGACAACAATCACGGAGCACGAGGTTATTTTTGAAATAATGGATAATGGTCAAGGTTTTTTACCAGAAAATAAGTCGAAAATTTTCGAGAAATTTTTTCGAGAAGATTCTTCAAGAACTAGTGAGGATGGTCACTCCGGCTTAGGATTATTTATAGCCCAAACAATAGTGAAAAAACATAACGGTGAAATCATTGCGAAAAACATTAAAGAAGGCGGAGCGAATTTTAAAGTATTAATAAAAAATATGAGAGAATAAGTTAGATATATGTTATAAAGTATTGATGAAAAAAATAGGCTCCTTCTCGATAAGTTTGTTTTCCTTTTCGAGTGTAGGAGCCTTTACCTTTTTTATTTTTCACAATACGAATAGATGCATCAAATCCCCATGTTCGTCTGCTATTTGTCATTTGGCCGATTGTTTTTGCTTTCTTTTTCTTCATCATAATACCTACTTTCTTTATAATAAATATTTTTACCTATTTTACCATGCTCGATGTCGTTTTGTAAGATCAACATGAGGAAAGGTTGGTTCTTTTTTTCTTGACTTCTGTTTTTACATGTATTATATTGTAACTAACGAACGGTAGGTAGAGGAGGCTAACCATGACTGCAAACCGTATTAAAGCCATTGCACTTTCACATTTTGCAAGATATGGCTATGAAGGAACATCTTTGTCAAATATTGCTAATGATGTTGGGATTAAAAAACCATCTATTTACGCACACTTTAAAGGAAAAGAAGATCTGTATTTTGCTTGCCTCGAAGAAGCCTTACAAAAAGATATACAATATTTTCAGCAATATACAAATCAAAATCAACTTACTCCTTTTGAAGAGCTTTTGTTAAAATTATTAAATAGTTATTCCCATCGTTTGAAAGAATCTGAAGAAGCGATGTTTTGGCTTAGAACATCATATTTTCCTCCAGATGCATTTCGGGAACAAATTGTTGCAATAGCGAATCAACATATTGTTACAACAGGAGAACTGTTGCATCCACTTTTCGAGAAAGCCGGCCAAACCGGTATTTTAAAGGATCTTGAAGTGGAAGAAGCTTTGGAAGCATATTTATGCTTAATGGATGGCTTGATGGTAGAATTGATATATGCAGGATTTAATCGATTCGAAGTACGTTTAGCTGCATCATGGAAAGTATTTTGGCGGGGTATATCACAAATGAAGGAATAGCTTTACTATGTGAGATTGCTTCGCAAATAATGACGTCTAACAGGACGTCATTGCTTTAGCTCTTAAACTAACGACCGGTAGGAAGGGGATTTTATAATGGAATGGATTTATGTAATCATCGCAGGAATCATTGAAATATTTTGGGTGATCGGATTAAAAACAGCTTCGTCACCACTAGAGTGGAGCGTCGTTGTGATCGGAATTGCTATTAGTTTTTTCCTTTTATTTAAAGCTTATGCAAAGCTTCCAGTAGGAACTGTGTATGCCATCTTCACAGGAATAGGTGCGGGTGGAATTGTTTTGACAGAAACTTTATTTTTTGGAGAGCCATTTTCGATTGTAAAAGTTTTATTAATTGCTCTAATTTTTATTGGTGTAATTGGCTTGAAAAAAATAACAGATGAAAATGAAGAAAGGGAGGCTGCATAATATGTCATGGCTATTTTTAATTATTGCTGGTATTTGTGAAGTTATCGGTGTAATCCTTATGAAGATCGCAACTGAAAAGAAAAGTTGGATACCAAAGCTCATGTTAATCGCTAGTTTTACTGTCAGCTTCTACTTTTTATCACTTGCCATGGATTCAATACCAATGGGAACAGCTTACGCTATTTGGACAGGAATCGGAACTGCAGGTAGTGCCTTACTTGGTATTCTTATTTTCAAAGAATCTGCAGACTGGCGTCGACTGGCATTCTTGGGTTGCATTTTATGCGGTGCCATTGGTTTGAAATTAATTAGCTAATACAAAAACAGTTACTTCATGTTTGAGGTAACTGTTTTCTTTTTCAGTGGTTTTTGTATTGATTTTTGCTACAAATAAATTACTAATATAATGAATTTATGACATATTTTCATTATTTAAGTGAATTTTTCCATTATTAAACATGGTAATTATCTAAAAAGATACAACATTTAAAAATTTTGCGCTAAAATAATAGTGTAATGTATATGCATTTTTTGTAATTTCATATAGACAATGGTTAATGGGGGAACATTCACGACTATAAAGGGAGATTTATAGGAACGGGAGTGTTTAATGATGATTCAATTTATTCAAAAAAGTTTAAAGAGAACAATATTAGCAGTTTTAATAGGAGTAATCATCCTCCTGTTAATTGCTAATATCGGCATTTTATTTTCTAATACAAAATCATCCATTATCGGAACCTATCAAAAGAATGGAGAAGCTAATGCTATGCGCATTGCTGCTGAAATAAATGCTGATGAATACGAACAATTTTTGAATAATCCAACTGAAGGTGAAGAATATAATGCTCTTGTTGAGCAACTTAATGATGTACGAAAAAGTAACGGGATACTATATGTATATACATTATCTGTTGATAAGGATAATCAACTTAAAATAATGATTGATGGTCGAGACGAGCCTAGTCCAATTGGTTCAGATGTAACAGCTACTACTTATTCGGATACCGAATCTGCTTTTGAAGGAAAAACAGGTAGTAGCGATCTAACAACAGATAAGGAGTTTGGTGATTATGTATCATCATTTGCTCCTATCAAGAATAGCAATGGAGAAGTAATTGGTGTACTAGGTATTGATGTTGACGCGAATTTAGTGAAGGATGTTCAGGAACAGATATTAAGCAAGGAATTGCCTAAGCTAATAATGATTGTGACGATCCTTACGCTTGTTTCATTAGCAGCCATTTTTGTCTTCCTTACAAAGAAACTAAATCCTCTTAGTTATTTGATGAAAGTGACACATTACATTACAGATGGTGAACTAACGAAAGCGCGTAAACTGTTAAATGAGAATGAAGTAAAATCAAAAAATGAAATTGGGGATTTGTATCAATCAACGAAAAAGATGACAGAAACGATTGAACAATTAATCGGGAAAATGCGGACAATCTCTGTCAAGTTACATGATGAAGGTGCATATTTAAGCGAATCATCTAAAGAAGTAAGTGAGGGATCGGAGCAAATTAGTACGACGATGTCTGAAATGGCAACTGCATCGGAATCAGAAGCTCAATTAGCCAATAATTTGAATGAACTTATGATTGAGTTTACTGATTTATATAGCCAAACAGCTATACAAGGGGATGCGATTGTAGAAGCTACTCATACATTGTTAAAAGAATCAAAAACGGGTACTACATTAATGGATGATTCGAAGGAGCAAATGGAAGAGATTTATCAAATCATATCTAATGCGGTTGAACAAGTACAAGTGTTAAATGAAGAAAATAAAAGGGTATCTTCATTAGTCACAATTATTAGCGATATAGCGAACCAAACGAATCTTTTATCATTAAATGCTTCAATTGAAGCAGCTAGAGCGGGAGAACATGGTAAAGGTTTTGCGGTAGTTGCTGGGGAAGTAGGTAAATTATCTAAAGAAGTCACTAATTCCGTTAAAGACATAAATAGTATTGTGAATATTGTTACAAAGAATTCTCTTAAAATGGTTGAAATTTTAAGGGTAGGTTTAGAGAAAGTTAGTACTGGTAGAATGAATATCAATCAAACAGGAGTTACTTTCTATACGATTTCTTCATCACTCTCTTTGATGAATGAATTAGCGGATCATATGAGCGGACAATTATCTATTGTTTCACAGAAGGAAACAGCTATTAATCAAGCAATCGCCGAACTTGCTTCAATTTCAGAGGAAAACGCAGCAAGTATTGAAGAAGTTTCTGCTTCAGGTCAAGAAATAAGTGCTTCTATGCAATCATTGAGTCAGCTTGTCGATGATTTAAGTAAATCATCAGTAGAACTTAATCAGATTAGTAGTCAGTTTAAAGTAGAAGAATAAGCAGATTATTTTTTGTTCTTGGTGACACTTTCTTCGTTGAAGAAGGTGTCACCGATTAGAAAATAATTTATTCCGTTAACGGAGTGATTCTTCATTAAGAGGAATCGCTTGTCACATATTTAAGTTAGCAATTATGAAAGATATAATTTTAATTTTCTTAAAATAGTTTCTCTACTTTCATTATTCGTACTACTTTTTTGATATAAGGAAAATCAATGAAACATTTCATTATTTTGGTATTGTTTGTAAGTTTGTTTATTAATATAATAATGTCGTGATTGTAAAAAAATTGAAAGACAAAGAATATGAACAGGTTGTAATCCATAATGGATAAGCTGTTAATGGAATATAGTATTGAATGTGAAATGGAAGAATGATTGGTGGGAAGGAGATCTTCTTCTAGAATAAATATTTGAAGTAGCTGTTCTAAAGTATGATTTGGAAACGATAGTTTGCAAACAATAGAT
>NZ_JBALMO010000198.1:0-6626 GCF_036963345.1 Bacillus sp. JJ722 | reverse complement strand
CTACTCATCAATTGATATATAGCAGCTATAATAGTCACTTTGACAATAATAATATTTTTTTGACTACTATTATTGTCAATAAGAAACGATTACTTTATAATTTACTCGAGGTGATATACTTGAAAAACCGGCTTAAAGAACTAAGAGCAAGAGATGGGTTAAATCAAACACAATTAGCTCAAATGGCGAAAATCTCTCGCCAAACAGTTAGTTTGATCGAACGTTCGGAATACATGCCCTCCGTAATCATTGCGGCAAGAATTGCAAAGATTTTTGGAGAGCCAATCGAAAATGTATTTAAGTTTGAAGAGGAGGATTTTTAAATGAAAAACAGGTTTAGTACAATAATTTTGACGTTATTACTTATCTACATATCATTTGATTTTTTAAAAAATCGAATAATGGCAAATGAATTACATACTACTGAAAGTACAATCGTTTATCTAATTAATATTTTTTGTTTAGGTTTATTATTGATTACAACATTAATCTCAGGAAAAATTGTCGAACTAGGTGAAAAAACAGTTACGCACGATATGGAAGATCAAAAAATAATCGTACTCGAGCGCTTATCTTATAAACTAACAATCTACTCACAAATTGCCTTTACACTATCACTACTGACATTGATTGCAGGTTTTTTATTGTTGCGAGATGAATATCCAAAGATTGTTTTGTATACGGCTATTCTAGTACCAATCACTTTCTACCGACTACTAGTAAATGTGAGCTTAATTCGTTTTACACGACCAGATTACCAATTACCTAATCCAAACTCGAAAGATTATCAAGAGCAACTATTTAATTGCTATGATGATGGAGAGAAACACGTAATGTTAAAGAGCCTGTATAAACTGTATTACGTTTTACAAACTGCTTTAGTCATTTTAATGTTTGTCTTAATGTTCTATTCTATTTTTTCAGGGGTCTCTCAGTTATTTTCAATTATTGCAATTGGTCTGATTTTGTTATTTATGCAGCTATTTTATTTAAGAGGCATGCGAGTGAAAAATTAAGCATTCTATCTATTAAAACTATAAAAATATGAATAACTATAAAAGGAGATACCTCAATAGGAAATTGGTATCTCCTTTTTACTGTTTAATTATCTTCTTTGGTACAAAAACACAAGTTTTATTTCAATTTGCTTTTCCTCAATTTCATAACTTGACCAAGCAAGGCTATTGAAACTATACAGCCAGCAACAAAAGGTAAATAAGAAGGCGTTAATCCAGTAAATAAGATGCCTCCACCAAGAATCGTTCCTACAGAACCACCTAAATAGTTTGCAGAACTGTTCAATGCAACTGCAGTTGCACCATGTTGTGGTTGCGATTGAATTAATATATGTTGTTGTGGAGCAAGTGCAGCCCATCCAGCTGCCCCCCACAACACAAAAGGTATAAATCCGAAACCTGGAACAGACATATCAATAACAAGTGGTATACTGAACATCGCAATAGCTAATATAGTTAAAATCCAAACCACGATCCATTCTATTCGCCCTATTCGATCAATGATCATACCAATCGAGAAACTTCCTATTACCCCCCCAATTCCCCAAGCCCACAAATAAGGAATTGTATTATTGATATTATCTAGGTTTTCTAGAACTGGTGATAGATACGTATAAAGGCCTAAACTAGCGACACTTGCAATAAACGTAATTCCAACAGTTGCTGAGACTTGTTTATTTGTTAAGATGGCAAATCGTTCACTTAATGAAGGAGTTGCTTTCGTTGGAATATCGGGAAACTTCATTATGAGCCCAACCATAGCAATCAAACCTATTAATGTGATGAACCAAATAGTTCCTTGCCATCCTATACTTTCTGCAATTTTTAATCCTAGAGGTACTCCTATGACTGTCCCCATGCTCATTCCACCCAATGTCATACTGAGAGCACGACCTCGTTTTTGTTCTGGGACAAGCATGGTTGCTGATGCAACAGCAAGTGGAGAAAAGAGACCAGCTCCAATCCCTGCAATTGCACGTGTTAAAAGGAATAAAGAAAAGTTCGGAGCTATGGCGCTAGCACCGTTTGCTACAGAGAATATTACGAGAGCGACTATTAACACCTTACGTGCTGATTTTCCAGCTAATAATGTCACAAAAACTGGTGCTGCAAGTGCATAACATAATGTGAATACGCTGACTGATTGTCCAGTTTGGGAATCACTTATTTCGAACGTCGTGCCAATTTGAGGTAACAAACCTGCTACGACGTATGCATCAAATCCAAGCGCAAACATACCTATAGTGAGCAAAAGCACTTTACCCATTCAACATTCCTCCTTGTTCAAAGTCCAATACATTAGACATTAGTTTATAACGCTATGTTATATTAGAATGGTAATCTACATGTAAAAGAGTACTATGAAATATACAATTAGAGAACAACCATTACGTTATATAGCTATAACGAATCGTTATATCAATAGGAGGATTATCATGAATATAGTGGTTGCAAAGTTTTACTGAAGCTGCTAAGTATAAAAGTTTTTCCAAAGCAGCTAAAGCGAATAATCTTACACAACCAGGAATGAGCAAACATATTCGAAATTTAGAAGAAGATCTTAATATTATATTGTTTCATAGAACATCAGGGGGCATTGAACTAACAAATGCCGGCGAACATTTATACAACCGAATCATCCCAGTCATTGCTGAATTACAAACAATTCGTCAAGAAATACAACAAAAGTACAGAACTGCACCCATAGCAATAGGATGTTTACCTAGTTTAGCCACTTACTATTTACCTTCAAGGATAAAAGAATTTCAGTTAATGGATAAACCCATAACATTAATAATTCAAAATACTTCAAATGAACTTATACAATCTTTACAGGAAGGAAGGGTTGATGCTATCTTAATTGATAGTTTAAATGTCAACGAGTCATTATGTAGTTATGAATTGTTTACAGAACCTTACCATGCAGTATTTCCTTTAAATCATACATATCAAGCTAAGAGTGAAGTAAAGCTTTCAGAACTATGCGAACAACCCTTGATTGTGCATCAAGCTCCATGCGATACAAGGATGCATATCATTAAACAGATTGAATTACTAGGTTATAAACCCAATATTATTAGCGAGCTATCATTTGGTGATTTTATTTTCGGATCAGTAATAGCTGGGATGGGTATTACCATTGTTCCTGAAATAATGGCTAAAAATATTAGCCATCTTGATCTTTTCACGTTACCCATCATCGATTTCGGAAGAAAAAGAACCGTTTCATTAGTCACACAAAGTAATAAGCTTGGCTCGAAATTATTTAACTATATAACACAATTTGATTAGTTGAGCTATTTGCGAATTCTGTTTTAAACACTTTGAACATATCTTCGGTCACGGCATTATAGTTATTGATCATAGAGCAATAATAAAAAGCGTGTTTTGAAAACAATTGATCAAAACACGCTTTTAATATATTCAACAAAATCATTCTTTTATAAAAAGTTTAAACATTTCCCATAGTTATTCTTAAACAATTGCCCATGAACAATCCTGCTAACTAAGAGAATAATACTGTAGATCTGCACTTTATGCGAGTCTACTTCAGTGATACCGATATACATCTTCTAGACCATTTACTGATAATTAATCGATTGATTTCAAAGTTAGAGAAATGAAATACTGATCAAAATTAGCGTGCTTTATTAGTCAGTTCAACACATGTCTTAGTTAAATAATCTTGAACTTTACGGCTAACAACTAGACCGCTCTCAATCGCGCCATCCATCATACCTGGGCATCCATTTGCATAATCAGCACCAGCTAGGAACACTCCATGCTCTGGGCGTTGTAATTCAGTCATATACCGAATTCGCTGATTACGTTTTTGCATATTCCAAGTTTGACCGGCGAATTCATCTGCTACCCAGTTATGACCTGTACATTCTACGACTTCTGCATCAGGGAACCATCTATGTATCTCATTTTGAATAGCTGACAAGTCATTAGGATCGATCCGAGAAGCGTCTGATCCAAATCCAACAATAATGCTGTCTCCATCTACTTCATATTCATAACTAACAAAATTTATTGGACTACCTAAAGGGGCATAGGCAGAAAATGCTTCATACTTCCCACGAAGTTTTGCCCAAAATTTAATACCTTGACTATTTTGTCCCTCAGCCGCCGCCATTTGCTTAAGCTCAGATAGAGCTGGTTTAAACTCGATTTTATTTAATACATTTAAAGGCAATGTAACGATGACTGTTTTTGCTATAAATTGTTCGCCATCTCTTGTGAACACATTATACAGGTCATCTACTTTTTCAACAGAAGATACTGTCTTAGTAAACTGAATATCAGCGACAGAGTCACCAGCAATTGATTCTATTAGCGATATAGTACCTTTTGCTAATTTAAATTTCCCAAGTGCTTCAAACATTAATCCCAAATCATGCATTGAACAAGAAATCCAATGAAGAAGGGTGCTGTAGCCACCTTCTTCTGCGGGGCCTTGAAGACAAGCTTCCAAAAAATTCTTTACATTGTCGTACACGACTGGGTCAAGATTGAGTTGATTTAATCGATCATTTACCGATAGCTTATCAATTTCTTTCATAGTTGGAGAGGCTAGCGGATCGAACGGAAAAGGCATGTGCAAACGACTATCTTCAAAAAAACGTGTTAAAGCTTCACCCATAAGTCCGATATATTCCATTTTTGTACCCTTTTTCATCTTTCCTTCTTCAAACCAATAGGCAATTTCATGATCTGGTGAAGGAGTAAGTTCAAGCCCATATCGCATAATCTCAGGCCATACGTGAGGTTGACTCCAGTGAACCCATGTACCTCCTAGTTCAAGATCCCTTCCCAAGCGATTATCCGTCCATGTTCGACCTCCAATACGATCTCGTCCTTCAAGAATTAAGGTTTTAAAACCACGATTACTTAGTTCACGAGAAGCTGTGATACCTGCAAAGCCAGCCCCGACTATGATTACATCATAGATTTCATTGGACGAATTCACTTTTTTCAACATATTTATCTTCCTTTCGCGTAAAAATTTAGAATTATATAATAGGGGTAGTTTTACTTAATTTTTAACAAAGAACTTTATAAATGGTTTGAGCGTTTTCCAGTGTGCTTCACCAGCCATTCCTCCATAACTTTGGACAAAAATTTTCCCAATTGTCCGCCTTATCATTAAATAAAACAGTTACTATGTTTTTTCATTGACTAGCTTCTGAATCCTATTCTCATTAAGAAACGCTTTCAAAAATAGAATGAATTTATCTTAAATAAGTTTAAAATGTACCAATTATAAAATGTATTGATAAAACGTAAGTTAACTATCCGTAAAATTAAATAAATATTCTGTAAATTAAGAATGAATGTCAACCACTTTAACAAGATATCGACGGAATGAGCCAAGAAAGATAGAATAAAGCTAGGAAGAAAGATTACGGGAGAATTCTACCCTCTGATGGTAGTTAAAAAACTACAGATGGTAGAGTCCAAAATTTTGACTGAATCTCTTTTACTCTTTTAACATACTCTTTCTGAATGTCAAAAAGCTCATCTGTTGGAATTTCATGCATGGATTGGGCGAATGGATCTTCCACTTCTGTGCTGACACCACTCATTTCCTCGACAATGGCATGAGAGCAAAAAGGGACATATGCCGAACTATAACCACCCTCATGACAGGCTATGAATTTGCCGCCACAATGCTTTTCAGCAATATTGAGCATGAAACGTGCCATCTGCCTAAACCCTTCTGCGGTAACCATCATCCGGGCTAGCGGATCAAATAGACTAGGGTCTTGTCCAGCTGAAATGAGAATAAGATTGGGCTTGAACTGATCGGTGATGGGAGCGACAATTTCTTTTAACGCGTACATGTATCCAGCATTTCCAGTCCCAGCAGGCAACGGAATATTAATGTTATACCCTTTGCCTTTACCTGACCCTATATCTTCTGCCTTTCCTCGACCTGGGGGATAATTACGTTCTTGATGCAGAGAAATAAATAATACATCGGGATCATCGTAGAATGCTGATTCAGTTCCGTTCCCATGATGAACATCCCAATCTAGAACAAGTACTTTTTCAATACCTAAATTCTTGCGGGCATGCTTTGCAGCAACAGCAACATTGTTAAAAAGACAAAAGCCCATACCAAAATCCGATTCTGCATGGTGGCCAGGCGGACGTGTAAGTGCATATGCATTATCAACCTGACCATTTACAACTGCTTCCACTGCAGTAATCGCTCCGCCAGCGGATAATAGGGCTATTTCATATGATCCCTTTCCAACCAGTGCCCCTTTTCCTGCGTCTCCATGGCCAATTTCACTTAATTCTCTAACCTTATCAATATATTCCTTTCCGTGATAAAGCTGGATTTCTTCTACTGTTGCAGAACGAGGAGCAATTTGAACAAGTTGCTTCATTAAACCGCTGCGTTCCATCAAATTTTTAAAGCGCCGTTTTGTCGCTGGATTTTCCGCGTGAACATCTGCTTCAATCCATCCCCCAGGCGGCATAACTAAAGCTGCATTTCCAGTGTCATGCCAAAAATAACTTTCATCACATATAAAGCCAGTTCTCTTAGTCATGATTTCACCTTCCTCTATTAAATTATATACACTCACAGATTTAGTA
>NZ_JBALMO010000197.1:0-1989 GCF_036963345.1 Bacillus sp. JJ722 | reverse complement strand
TGGGTTATTTATTCTACATTTTTATTAATAACTTTGGGTCTAGCTATATTTAGTATTATACAAAGTAAAATTAAAAGCTTGTCTATTATAGCGATTGTAATTATTTGTACTACCCCTGTTATTGGTATAATCAATAGCATTGAAAGAGAGAATGGAATAAATGAATTTGAACACTTAGTTATTCATTTACGACAAGGATCTTTGTGGGCTTTTTATATCATTATAAGTCACTTATACATATTAGTTTGGTGGATTTTGTTTTTCTCTAAGGATCAAGTAACTAAACGTTCTGGTTAATGGTTGCTTAAGCAAAATATCATTGCTGGAATATTGATGTTTTTTCTTATGCTGCTAACGGTGCAGTTTAACTTTATAAGATGTAAGCATTATTTGTTTCTTTTCGACAGAAGTTCCATTTGATAAACTTCACTTATAGATATGGGAGTTGAAGATAAATGATATATTATAATGATGAGAATATACTTTTTCGAGCAATGATTAAGAGTGATAGGCAAGACTTTGTTAATGCATTTGCTGAACAGAATTGGCATAAACCATTTGAGTTATTTAATGAATATTATAATCAGCAAGAAAATGGTGAGAAATCAGTCATTGTAGCTGAAGTAAATAGTGAAGTTGCTGGATATGTTACATTACTTCCTTCTACTACAATTGGTCCTTATGCTTATAAAAACATACCTGAAATAGTTGATTTAAATGTACTTGTAAAATTCCAAAAGATGGGTATTGGCAACGAAATGATGGATGTATTAGAGGGGCTTGCTAAAGAGAAAAGCGATTCTATTTCATTATCAGTAGGATTACATTATGGATACGGTTCTGCTCAAAGAATGTACGTGAAAAGAGGATACATTCCAGACGGAACTGGAGCTTGGTATAGAGGGAAGCAATTAGAACAATATGCAGAATGTGCAAATGATGATGATTTGACACTCTACTTTTTAAAACGTTTAGATACCATCAATAATCCTTGAAAAGTCAAAATAAAAACGTATGAACTAACAGGTGCATTCGTATTATATAGTTCAGCCAGAACTTTCTGGTTGAACTTTTTTAGTTTAGATTTAATCTATCAGTAGGCAGGGTAGAACGTCCGGGTGCGTGGGACATATTGATTCCGTCGGCTAAACTGTTCACCCCCTACTTGTAGAAATATGTTTGAGGCTGGTTGGTACTTAGATCTCGTATAACAAGCGAAGCTATAATACTACTTGGAGGAAATAGGGGTTACTGGCGAATACGCAAGAGGAGAAAAAATGAACCCAGTTGTGGGTATAGACGTAGCTAAAGGAGAGAGTGAAGTTCAGGCTTTTTTAGATAAAAGACAGCCATATGGCAAAAGTTTTTCAATCAAGCATAATCGTGAAGAATTAGATGAGTTTATAAGTTTCTTAGGGGATATTAAATCAATGACTGGTCAAATGCCAGTGGTCATATTAGAATCAACAGGGCATTATCATACTCCCATTATTCAATGCTTAGAAGAGAACGAAATCCTTTATATTTTGTTGAATCCAATTATTTCTCATCAAGCAAAGAAAGCAAGTTTAAGAAAGGTAAAAACAGATGCTTTTGATGCCTATCAATTATGTATTCTTTACTACAAAGAAGAATTTGAGCCTTATAAAATGAGAGGAATTCACCTTTTAAACCTTCGAAATCTAACTAGACAACAAGAGATTATAACGAATATGTATGTGGAAGTAAAACTACAATTTCATACGATTTTAGATCAGATTTTCCCTGAGTACAGAAAGGTTTTTGGAGATCTTTTTTCGAATGTATCTTTATTGATACTAAGAGAATATCCAACTTCGCAGAAGGTTCTAGAGACTGACTAAGAGGACCTAGTAGAACGAATTAGAGGTTATTGCCCAACTCGTTCTATTCAGTGAGCAAGAGAAAAAGCAAGAAAATTGATATATTCAGCTTCTCAAAATCCATTTCAAAAGGTGATGTATCAAAGTC
>NZ_JBALMO010000196.1:22588-27439 GCF_036963345.1 Bacillus sp. JJ722 | reverse complement strand
GCCGATGAAGCTAGACACATCGAATCGCTCCGCTCTTCGTGTTTCCTTTATCTCGTACGAAGTGCGTAAGTCTCATACGGCGTTGAACGGGCGCTCTCCACTTTTGTTTTTATAGTTCATTCATGATTGTTTTATACACTTCTTTTTTCTTAAAGTCTTTCTCTCCCATTCCAAATACTTCAATTACTTTATTTTCTTCGTCTAGCAAATAGGTCGCGCTTGAATGAATGAATTCACCTGTACCTGGATCCCGGTATTGAAAGTTGAAGCTATCAGCTAATTCTTTGACAGCAGAATTCTCTCCGCTTACTAAAAACCAGCCACTCTCTTTATCTATTTCGAACGTTTTAGCATAATCCTGTAATACTTGTTGTGTATCTCTTGCAGGATCAAAGGAGACTGTTAAGAATTCTACTTTATTGCCAAATACTTTGTCTTTCACCAATTGATCGCGTAATTGTTGCATTTGGTATGTAGTATTTGGACAAATATCTGGACAATAAGTGTACATGAATTCTACAAGTCTTATTTTTTTTGGAAGATTAGCAAATGCAAAATCTTCACCTGTATGTGTTTGAAGAGTCACATCTTCCGGGAAGGTCATTTTTGATTGACGATACTCAGTAAAATAATAAATCCCAGAACCTATACCTATAACAAGTATGATTGCACAAATCGTATATATTTTTTTCATACTACTCCCACCCCTGGTCTTCAATATCGTGTTACTACACTGAGATTAATGCACACATTAATCATACCTTACGCTGAAACATGGAAGGGTGAGAAAAATAGACAAAATATTGAAATTAATATGAACTTATCCAAAAAACCATATATAGGTTTTGGGAGTTTGCTAGGGCAATCTTAAAATCAATAGTTCTAATTCAATTTTTCCCAACTACATTTATAAGGAGGCTTGTTTAGATTTTAAGGGGGTATTGAATTTGCGTAAATATATAAAAATCGCATTAGGATTATATATACTGCTAGCTGTAATGCTATATATGTATATTTTCCATTTTTCGGATACAGCTATTCCGTTACATTTTAAAAACACAGGTGCTGACCCGACGACGTTTATGAATGAAAAACAATTATTGTTGAGCGAAGAATTTTCTGAAATACGTAATTTCTTATTCTTTCTTGAAACACCGTTTGAATGGTTATTTTATTTCTTAATCTTTGCATTAGGTATTTCTCGTAAAATGGAGCAATCTTCACTTTCTTTATCATCCTACTCATTCCTACAAAAAAGCAGCTACTTCTTCTATTTATCTATACTTTCGTTTATAGCATTCTTTCCATTTAATTATCTTGGTTATCACTTATCAAAAAAGTATCAAATCTCTACGCAATCTTTTCAATTGTGGATGAAAGATGAGTTAATTGATTTTTGGATTAACTTTGGTACAACCTTTATCATCGTGTTTACGTTTTATTATCTAGTTCAAAGAAGTCCCCGTAGATGGTGGTTACATATGTGGTTATTATCTATTCCCTTCACTTTATTTGTGATGTTTGTGAAGCCAGTAGTAATTGATCCACTTTATAATGATTTCTATCCATTAAAAGATAAAGCGTTAGAAGCGAAAATATTAGCATTAGCAGAGCGGGCAAATATACCAACAACAAATGTTTTTGAAGTAAATATGGCAGAAAAAACCAATGCGATGAATGCGTATGTAACAAGTATTGGTTCTAACTCCCGTATAGTCTTGTGGGATACCACGCTTAATAAATTAGAGGATGATGAAATTCTCTTTATTATGGCACATGAAATAGGGCATTACGTAGAGAAACATGTATATATAGGAATTGCCCTTTATTTGTTATTTGGTTTGGTAGGGTTATGGTTGGCCGCCAAAATCATGAACTTTGTCATTAACAAATGGGGAAGGGCTTTGCATATACCAGATCTTAGAAGCTTATCTTCTTTCCCGCTATTCCTTTGTACGTTATCACTTTTGATTTTCTTATCGAGTCCGATTTCCAATTTGATTTCACGTTATGAAGAGAAAAGGGCAGATGTGTATGCAATGGAAATGGTTAAGGACAAAGATGCGGCTGTGAAAACATTTCAAGAATTATCAAAGTCCTCATTAAGTCAATTGAACCCACCGTGGCTTGTAAAAATGTTCCGCTATACACATCCAACAATGCTTGAAAGAATTTCTACAATAGAAAACTATGATTTGAATAAGCATAAGAAGTAATAGTTGTGAGAGAACGATTTTCTTTTCCACCATTGAATTGATTGTAAACGATACTGTATCAATTGGAGATAATTTTAATGTTTTACCTATGTTTGAGATAGCTGGTACTAGCATTGCGATGGGTAATGTGGAACCAGAAGTGAAGGAACAAAGCACCTATGTAACATGAACCTTAATGAAGATGGAGTTGCGTCCGCTTTGCGACAATATGTTTTAAATAGGTAAAAAAGGAAGAACCATCTCTCTCGAGATGGTTCTTCCTTTTTTATTGTATTAAGTTCCAAAACGCTTATTAATTTCTTTAAGTTCATTGCAATAATGTTGAAAAAGTTCTTCATTTTTTTGATCGAGAGCTTTATCAATTTCAATAAGGAGTTTTTCTTTTTCATTCTTTAGTAGAGCTTCTTGAAGCATCATATCGATATAGAGTTCCAACATAAATGTTTCTTTTCCCGAGTTCTTTTGCAGACCAGTGGATTTCATCATTTCTGTGTTCGAATGTTCATGGTTCATGAAGCCATCACCCCTAATACCTTTTTATAATTATATAGAATTTATTAGATTAATTCAACTGAAATATTTAAAAATTCTAAATATTTTAAATGTGATGGTTAGATTTTTTCACATAACATTCAAACAACCTTCTTTTGATTTATGATATGTTGATTATGGTGGTAAAATATGTATATTTTCTAGGAGGTTGGCACATGAAAAAAGTACTAAATATAAGAGAAGAATATGAAATTACGCCGTACACGCTAATGGTAAGGCCGATTGAACATGAAGGAAATTTATGTTCACAGATTTTCGAACTATATGATGAATTTATTGTTTTAGAAAAACCAATTACAATCATTAAAACGAGCTGCGAATATTTTGGAAGTAGTTATGAAGGAAGAAGAGAAGGAACACGAAACTTAACGGGCTATACACATAAGGCTCCAATCGTTATTGATCAGTCCAGCTCCATTTTTTTCTTTCCAACGACTTCACCAGCTAAAGAAAGTTGCGAATGGGTTGCTCACAATCATATTGATATATTTATGAAAGACCATAATAATGAAACCGTTCTTATATTTAGTAATAAGCAAAAAATTCAATTATCCGTATCATACAGTACATTTGAGACACAAGTTGCTCGAACAGCTATGTTAAAAACAAAGCTTGATCAACGAATTGCTGAAACAAGATGGAAATATCGTATTTGGCAAAAGCATCCTACTGACAACAAGCATTAATATTATTCTCACTAGCTACGGTTTGTTAATATATCTTTCATATAGGTAATATTTTAGTAGTTCTTCTACTTTGTTTCTAATTCGCAGATTAAAGTAGTTATGATACTCCTCGTAACCTTTATAGAGAAACAAGAACATAGTAAATACCTCATCACGCTTCATTTCGCTTACTTTAATATTTTCTAGCCTCAAAAAACGATTTGCCTCAGCGAGTTCATGTTGCACAATTTTCATCGTTAGTTGAATCCATTCTAAATATGGATTCCTTAACTTAAAAGGACTTTTTTGAATAATAGAGAGATCGCGGTTGAGGACCGTAAGTACCATCGGTAAGTAGATGGCTTGTTCAATTATATCGCGGTCTTTTTCAGGTATGCGTGTCATCATCATTCCTCCAGTAACATCTACATAGTTTATCCGTTCTAGCTCATTGTTAATTCATAAATAGAACATTTGTTCTTATTATTTTATAATAACGAATGAATCAATTCTATTCAAGTGAAATTTTCTGATCTTTTTCCAAATAACTTCTTATTTTCTTTTAAAGAAAAAAGTATAATACTAACATCAGTTGACTCTTCTGATAAAATATATGTAAGAAGTTTATTATGTTTGTTATCTTTTGTTTGGGATATTTTTACATAATAATTCTCATTGTTAGCGTCATTTCAATATAGATTCTCAGTAAATGGTAGCTATTGTCTATTGAAAAGTGATAAATACTAGTAGTATTCGAAGTAAGGAAGTTTCGAATAGAAGGAGCATATTATGGATTTGGACAGTTTAAGAGAATTTTTCAACCAAGAGAATATTTTAGAATTGATACAAAGCTATAAAGCATTCGGTCCAATACCAGGGATATTGCTACCATTATTAGAAGCTTTTCTACCATTCTTACCGCTATTTGTGTTTGTAGTAGCGAACACAAATGCATTTGGGTTATGGTTTGGCTTTCTGATCACATGGATTGGCTCTACTGTAGGAGCGGTATTGGTTTTTCTTGTTATAAGAAAATATGGTCATACAAGATTTTTTTCTTTCATCAAGCGAAATAGGCAAGTACAAAAATTAACAAAATGGCTTGATGTTCATGGGTTTGGCCCAGTCTTTTTAATGCTTTGCTTTCCTTTTACACCTTCAGCTGTCGTAAATATTGTAGCGGGATTATCGAATATGAGTCGTGTACAATATATGCTTGCAGTGATGATAGGTAAGCTTGTAATGATATTTACGATTAGTTTTGTAGGACATGATATTACATCGTTGATTACACAGCCTATTCGTACAATTATCGTGTTAATAGTTATATTTATTCTATGGTATGTAGGTAAAAGAATAGAAATAAGTTTAAATAGAGATATCGAATCAAAGGTTAAGAAGAGAGAAAGAGAAAAACA
>NZ_JBALMO010000196.1:0-22547 GCF_036963345.1 Bacillus sp. JJ722 | reverse complement strand
TTCTTTATTAATATGTTTTTATTTTCAAGTTATGAAGTGGAAGGTACCTCAATGCAATCGACACTTAGTGATGGAGATAAATTAATTGTAAACCAAATAGGGTATGAATTTGGAAATATAGCAAGATTTGATGTCATTGTTTTTCATTCAAATAGTGAAGATGATTATGTGAAAAGGGTTATTGGTTTACCGGGTGATACGATCGAATATAAGAATGATTGTTTATACATAAATGGGAAATTTTATACCGAACCCTATTTGCATAATGAAGAACAGCAAGTATTAGGTCAGAAAGGAACAGGAGACTTTACATTAGCTGAGCTTACGGGAGTAGAAAGAGTGCCGGAAGGAAGTCTGTTTGTAATGGGAGATAATCGAATGGATAGTTACGATAGTAGGCATTTTGGATTTATTTCTATAAGTGACGTGGTAGGCAAAGTAAATGTTCGATATTGGCCTTTAAATAAATTTGACGTGCAGTTCTAAACAAGGTAGACATACTGAAGTATTGGTATTGTCTGCCTTGTTGTTTAGTTTTTAAGTTATTCAGGTTAAAAAAAGTAGCATGAATAGTTAGTGAAAAGGAGTTGTTATCATGACTTTACAGTTTATATTAGGGCGTTCTGGATCAGGGAAAACAACTGTGATATTAAATGAGATTAGAACGAAACTCCATAAAAATCCGCAGTCCTCGCCTATTATTTATTTGGTTCCAGATCAGATGTCATTTCTCTCAGAATCGAAGTTAGCAGAAACTCCTGGATTACATGGAATGATTTCTGCACAAGTGTTTAGCTTTAAACGATTAGCCTGGAGAGTGCTTCAAGAAACAGGCGGAATGAGTAGAATGCATTTAACTAGTGCTGGAATTAATATGATGATTACGAAAATCATTGAAGAGAAGAAAGAAGAGTTGAAAATCTTTCAACGTTCTGCAAGTAAGGCTGGCTTTGTAAGTAGTATGGAAGACATGTTAATTGAATTGAAGCGTTATTGTGTATCACCTGAGAATATGAAGGAGCTATTGCAAGAACAGCTTACTCAAGATGATGAGCAAAGTTTGAAGGATAAGATGCATGATTTGGAATTGATTTACTCGGAGTTTGAAAAAGCTCTCTTTGGCAAATATATCGATTCTGAAGATTATTTAACTTTATTAGCTGAGAAAATCTCGCAATCAAAGTATTTACAAGATGCAGAAATATATATTGATGGTTTCTATAGCTTAACCCCACAGGAATTATTGGTTGTAAATGAGTTGTTAAAAACATGTAAGAAAGTCACTGTTTCATTAACGTTAGATCAAGCTTTCAGACAAGGACCACCAACAGACTTCTATTTATTTAATATGAATGCAAAGTTATATCACAGCATTTATCAATTAGCAATTCAATCACATGTTCAAGTGGAGGAAGATTATTTCTTAACAGAGCAACAGCGATTTACAAACTTAAGCCTTGCTCATTTAGAAAAGAACTTTAATAGAAGACCGGCTATTGAGTATAAAGGAGATAGTGCTGTTACTGTTATGATGGCTGCGAATCGAAGAACAGAAATAGAAGGTGTAGCGCGAGAAATAGTAAAGCTAGTTAGAGAAAATCATCTTAGATGGCGCGATATTACAATATTAATCCGAAATGGTAGTGCTTATCATGATTTAATTCAAACGATCTTTTCTGATTATCGTATTCCTATTTTTATAGACGCGAAAGAAACAATGTTACATCATCCTCTTATTGAATTGATTCGTTCCAGCTTGGAAATTATTCATACCAATTGGCGCTATGAGCCTGTTTTTCGTGCTATTAAAACAGATCTTCTGTACCCTCTGCGAAGAAACAAGAACAAGATGCGTCTAGAGGTGGACAAGTTAGAAAACTATGTGCTTTCACGAGGTATTAAAGGCAATCGTTGGACAAATAAGGAGCAATGGACATACAGACGATTTAGAGGACTTGAATTAGAAGAAAGAGGTCAAACCGATCAAGAGAAAGTAATTGA
Organism: Bacillus sp. JJ722; assembly: GCF_036963345.1. Classification (NCBI taxonomy): domain Bacteria; kingdom Bacillati; phylum Bacillota; class Bacilli; order Caryophanales; family Bacillaceae; genus Bacillus; species Bacillus sp. JJ722. Next base: position 20,546 of record NZ_JBALMO010000196.1, on the reverse strand, counting down.
AAATGAATTGAACGAATTAAGAAGTTTATTCTCTGAACCATTAGGACGCCTTGGAGGAAGATGTAAAAGAGCAAAAACAGGTTTGGAATATTGTAAGGCTCTCTATTTGTTTTTGGAAGAGATTTCAGTACCTGAAAAGCTAGAAAAACTACAGCTTGATTGCGAAGCTAAAGGTGATGTTTTAACAGCTAGACATCATGATCAAGCATGGAAATCTGTAATTAGTTTACTAGATGAGTTTGTTGAAACAATGGGAGATACGAATTTAACTCTAAAGCAGTTTTCGACCATATTAGATTCAGGATTACAAGCGATGAATTTCGCGCAAGTTCCACCAGCAATGGATCAAGTGATCGTAGCAAATTTAGATTTGTCACGTGTAAGTGATAGTAAAGCAGCATTTGTTATTGGTTTAAATGAAGGTGTTTTACCAATGAAAGCGACTGAAGATGGTATTCTTTCAGATGCAGATCGTATAGCGTTGAACAAGGGAGGAATAGAGGTAGCGCCAGATTCAACTGTACGTTTACTAGATGAAGAATTTACAGCATATAAAGCTTTCACTACACCTTCACAAGCACTCTATGTCAGTTATCCTTTAGGAGATGAAGAAGGCGGGTCGCTTATACCATCGCCTTATATAAAGCGTATAAAAGAAGTAATGCCTCATGTGAAAGAAACCTATTTGCAATATGAACCGAATGAAGAATCGGAAGACCAATTGCTTCATTATATGGTAAATGATGATGTTGCAATGACTAATTTAACAGCAATGCTTCAAATGAAAAAGCGTGGCTATAGTGTAGAGGGCATTTGGTACGATTTATATAATTATTTTCTAACATCGGATCAACATAATACTACACTTAAGAAAGTATTAAGCAGTTTATTTTATGAAAACAAAGCGCGCAAATTAACGGAAGAAACTACGAAAAAGTTATACGGAAATCGCATGACTGCTAGTGTGTCAAGAATGGAAAAATACAATAGTTGTGCGTTTTCACACTTTGCTTCACATGGTTTAAAACTACAAGAGCGTAAAGTCTTTCGATTAGAAGCGCCTGATATCGGTGAAATGTTTCATGGTGCCCTGAAAATCATTTCGGATACGTTATTCCAACGTAAAATTGAATGGTCTCAATTAACGAAAGATGAATGCCATCGATTAGCAAGCATAGCGGTTGATCAATTAGCACCTAAATTGCAAAATCAAATTTTATTAAGTACGAATCGTCATCATTATATAAAACGTAAGCTTGAAAATGTAATTAGTAGAGCTTCCATTGTTTTAAGTGAACAAGCAAGACATAGTGGTTTTGCTCCGATTAGTTTAGAATTAGGCTTTGGTATGAACGGTGAACTTCCTCCGCTAACATTTACATTAGCTAATGGAACGCAGATGGAACTAATCGGTCGAATTGATCGTATCGATAAAGCGGAACATAATGGTCATGTTTATGTACGAATTGTAGATTATAAATCAAGTAGTAAAGATGTTAATCTCGATGAGGTCTATTACGGTTTAGCGCTACAAATGTTGACCTATTTAGACGTCATTATTGCTCATGCACAATCGTTAGTTGGTACTACCGCATATCCAGCGGGAATGCTATATTTCCATGTTCATAATCCGATCATTAAAGCGAATGAAATGATGGATGTCAATCAAATAGAAGATGAAATATTTAAGCAGTTTAAGATGAAAGGCTTACTACTTGGAGACACAGATGTACTACAGCTTATGGATGAAAACCTCATCGTAGGAGAAAGCAGCAAATCAAACATTGTATCAGCTAGCTTGTTGAAGAATGGTAGTATTTCAAAAACATCTAAAGTTGCAAGTAACGATGATTTCAAATCATTACGCAAGCATGTACACCACATCTATCAACAAGCTGGCAATGAAATTATGGATGGGCAGACAATTATTAATCCGTATAAGTTGAAAGACCGCGTGCCTTGCACATTTTGTTCGTATAAGAGTGTGTGCCTATTTGATAATTCACTGGAAGAAAATCAATATCGATTATTAACACCAAAGAAAGCGAATGAAGTGTTAAGTATCATACACGGAGAGGACGGGGCTCATGAGTAAATCAATTATTCCAGCTATGCCACCTGAGTTAACTTGGACAAGTGATCAGTGGAAAGCCATTTGGGCAAGTGATCAAGACATACTTGTTGCTGCGGCAGCTGGATCAGGGAAAACAGCCGTTTTGGTTAATCGAATCATCTATAAATTATTATCTGAGAAAACAAATGTTGACGAATTATTAGTAGTAACTTTTACGAATGCATCAGCTGCAGAAATGAGACATCGAATCGCTGACGCTTTGGAAAGTGCCATAAAAAAGGACCCTTCCTCTCAGCACTTAAGAAGGCAGCTTAGTTTAATTAATCGCGCTTCCATTAGTACTTTACACTCATTTTGTTTAGATGTTATTCGAAAGTATTACTATGAAATTGATATAGATCCTGGATTTCGCATTGCCGATTCAACTGAAGCGGAGTTGCTAAAAGATGAAGTGTTAGATGAAATATTTGAAGATAACTATGGAATGGAAGATAATGAATCGTTCTTTCGTCTAGTTGATGCCTTTAGTAGTGATCGAAATGATATAGAATTACAGAATATCATTCGTACACTACATGAGTTTTCAAGCTCACATCCATATCCAGAGCAATGGTTAGATGAAATGGTTTCAATGTATAACATTGATGAGAGCACGACTATTGATTCTTTACCGTTTATGGAAGCTTTACAATTCCATGTAAACTTACAATTATCAGCAGCGAAAGATGTATTAGAAGAGGCTATGGAATTAACGAAGGCGCCGGCAGGTCCAGCACCGCGAGCGGAAACATTTCTACTAGATCTTGCAATCATTGAGCAATTACAAGCCGCCAATGAACAATCATGGAACGCTATGTATGATGTGATGAAAACACTTAAATTTTCAACGTTAAAGCAAATTCGAGGAGATGCATATGATAAAGAGCTAGCTGAGCAATCCAAAGGATTGCGTGATTCAGCGAAAAAGCTAATTGAAGGATTAAAGAAAGAACTATTTTCCCGAAAGCCAGAGAGCTATTTAAAGGATATGAAAGAACTGAAGGCTTACGTAGAAATGCTAGTTACGTTAGTAAAGCAGTTCAAATATAGATACGGGCAAGAAAAACGTGAAAAAGGCATTGTTGATTTTTCAGATTTAGAGCACTATTGTCTTGAAATATTAACTGAAACAGAAAGTGATGGAGCAATCAAGCCATCTAGAGTTGCACTCGCTTATCGAAAGCAATTCCAAGAAGTATTAGTCGATGAATACCAAGATACGAACTTAGTTCAAGAAACCATTTTGAATTTGGTAAGCAAAGAAGATGAAGCTGAAGGTAATATGTTCATGGTTGGAGATGTTAAACAATCTATTTATCGCTTCCGTTTAGCAGAACCAAATCTTTTCTTAGGTAAATATGTACGATTTAAACATGATGGATCAGATGGTGGTTTACGAATCGATTTAAATCGTAATTTCCGAAGCCGTAAGGAAGTATTGGATGGAACAAATTATTTATTTAAACAGCTTATGGGAGTAAACGTCGGTGAAATTGAGTATGACGAAGATGCCGAGTTGAAAAAAGGTGCTCCGTATCCTGAGGATGAATCCTATCCAATTGAAGTATGCTTTATTGATCAACATAAAGAAAATAGTATAAGCAAAGAAGAAGAAGAAGAAGGTTTTGAAGCAGAGGATTTAGAAACAGTGCATCTAGAAGCTCGCCTATTAGCGAAACAAATTAAAGAGATGATAAATGAAAAGCGAATCATAACGGATTTGAAAACAGGTATGAAAAGACCGATTACGTATCGGGATATCGTCATTTTGATGCGCTCGATGACTTGGACACCTGAGATTATGGATGAGTTTAAGAAGCAAGGGATTCCGGTATACGGTAATTTGTCTTCTGGGTATTTTGAAGCAACGGAAGTAGCCATTATGATGTCGCTCTTAAAAGTAATTGATAATCCACTTCAGGATATTCCGCTTGCTTCAGTACTTCGTTCGCCAATTGTAGGTTTACATGAGGAACAACTAGCACAAATCAAAATAAGTAAGACAAATGCTACGTATTATGAAGCATTACAAAGTTTTTGTTATAAAGGCGAAAATGAAGAGAATTGTTCTTATTTTAATCAAGTGAAAGACTTCTTTGAAAAGCTTGTGGAATGGAGAGAGCTTGCTCGTCAAAAGTCGCTATCAGATCTGATTTGGCAACTGTATCGTGATACGAAGTTTTATGATTTTGTTGGTGGTATGCCAGGTGGAAAGCAGCGTCAAGCGAACTTACGAGCTCTATTCGACCGTGCTCGTCAATATGAAGAAAGTTCATTTAGAGGATTGTTCCGATTTTTACGATTCATTGAACGAATGCAAGATCGCGGTGACGATTTAGCGGCGGCAAGAGCTTTGAGCGAGCAAGAAGATGTTGTCCGAATAATGACGATTCATTCAAGTAAAGGTTTAGAGTTTCCTGTTGTGTTTATTGCGGGATTATCAAGACAGTTTAACATGATGGATTTGCGCAAAAGTTATCTACTTGATAAAGAATATGGATTTGCTTGTAAATATACGAATGCAGAACTTCGAATTACCTATCCATCATTACCTCAAATTGCATTCAAGAAGAAAAAGCAGCTGGAGATGATTGCCGAGGAAATGAGGGTGTTATACGTTGCCTTAACTCGAGCAAAAGAAAAGCTTGTGTTAATCGGAACGTTAAAGGATGCAGAAAGCTACTTTAAGAAGTGGAGTAAAACAGCGGAGTATCATGAATGGTTATTGAAAGATTATGTTCGAGCAACTGCGAAAAGCTATAGTGATTGGATAGGACCAGCACTTGCTCGTCATCATCATAATCGTGATATTTATGAACAAAATCATGATAATGGTGAATTGTCCCATCATTCATCGGCTTGGAATATGAAAGTGATAGATGCTTCTTTATTGCAGCAAGAAGAAAGTGCAGAAGAACAATTAGAAATTACGGTGATGGATCAAATAAAGGATTTCAGGCCAATTGAGATTGATGCGCAATATGTTTCACAAATCGCTGGTCAGTTAAACTGGAGTTATGAACATCAATCAGCTGTCACACACTTTTCTAAGCAAAGTGTAACTGAATTGAAACGTCAAAAGGAAGTATTAGAACAAGAGAATTCAAATGCTTTAATAAATGCTAGAAAAAGCATTCATGAGCGCCCCGCTTTCATGCAGGCGAAGAAAATGACACCTGCTGAGAAAGGGACCGTCATGCATTTAGTCATGCAGCAAATGAATGTGAAAGAGAAGATGACAGAAGAAAGTTTAGAGCAACTAAAGTTTGATTTGGTACAGAAGGAATTTTTAACAGATGAGCAAATAGAGGGAATTAATAGCGAAGAAATCATTCGCTTCTCTAACAGCTTAATTGCTGAAAGAATGCGAAATGCCCATACAATTTATCGAGAAGTACCATTTTCTATGGCTATTCCTGCAAGTGATGCCTATAGTGATTGGGATGGTGGCGAAGAAAAGGTATTGATACAAGGGGTTATTGATTGTTTATTCGCTGATGAACAAGGCTATGTATTGCTTGATTACAAAACCGATCGAATTACCGATCGCTTTAAAAATGGATTTGAAGAAGCGAAGCCTGTTCTAGCTAATCGCTATAAAGTACAGATTGAATTATATACGAAGGCGATTGAAAGCATATTAAAGGTGGAAGTGAAGCAAAAGTATTTATACTTCTTTGATGATGGTGGTCATTTATTAGAAATGTAGATTGTGAGGTCCATTTTTGAATGTAAATTCTTGAAGTGGATAAAGAAATAGTCTACGTAACGTTTGCCGAGAATTAATTTAAATCGAAACATCGAAGTTAATATAGTTAAGAACTTTATATTTTAAGCCATCGACATAGTCGATGGCTTTTGTTCTTCCATCTTTTCATAGGTTTAGTTGTTTCCAAGAATTGGTTGATCTACAACGTTGGCATCAAATACATTCGTAGCGCTAATTCCATTATTAGTAATAATAATAACTCCTGTGTTTTCAGTACCTGAACCAGTTGCAAATTTTGTTGAAGACTTTGGAGAATATACGAAAGCATCGCCAAACTGAATAGAGCCTCCAGTTACACTTCCCACTTGAATTGGTCCTACAATAGCAGGCATGCTTTTTATCCTCCTTCCGTATTTGGGGAATAGTCCGTATTTTCCCACTCTGATAACCGTCTAATGTTAAGTAGTTTCGACGTCATCCGTGTATGAGAAATGTTTCCGATTGCCATTACGGATGCTGACGAAACAGCATTTACTTGTATATGGTCGACATTAATCGTTGGCTTTTTATCAAACTTTGTAAATGTCATATTTTCATAAATAATAGGTATGGCTATTGGTTCAGAGAACATAGAATAAGAACTGAAATGTTCGGGATCATCGATTATCACTTTTGAGGTATGCTGTACAGCTAAAGCTTCAAATAATCCATCAACATGATTTATATCACCAATCTGTAGATTGGAACTCAAACCAACGATTATGAGTTTTATGTTTTTAACATGGCTGGATCGACTTAACATACTCTTAAGCTTTTGGTGTTAACGGTCCTAGTGGTCCGATAATGAGAGACTCTGGTGGTGTATCATATGCGGAAGAAAGTTGAATGGTTTGTGCGTCTCCAACAAGTAGTAATGAAGCACTCGCAACCGCAATCACTTTGATATTTCCGACACATAGGTTTTCATTTGTAACTTGATAATTCATATTTACATTCCTTTCATACTGTTATGCACGTTCATAAAAAAAGCGCGAACAGCTTGCGTAATGTCTGTTTTTATCTGCTCAATAATTCTTTCTTTATAGCCATTATTTCTGCTATTTTGTTCGGTATACGGATGTTGGTTGATATAGTATTGAATACGATCGGGAAGTTGTTTAGATAAATCTTCTTTAATAAATGCTTCATATTCACCTTGAGTATCAAAAGCCATTTCAGCTTCTACAACAGAGATGATTGAAGGTAATTCTTTCTCAATATAAGTAGTAATTTCTTGTGTGATTTGTTCTCTTAAATGCGGTGGGAATGGAACTGGATGTGATTGTCCGTTTACCGTAAATTCATCTAATTCGCTAAGGTTAGCAGGATTAAGACCGATATTTAATGTACCATCCAAACGTTCAATTTTAAGTTGATCAAATTTATATTCGATTCTTTCAATATTGACAGGTGATTGATTACTAAACTGATTCAATTTTTCTTTCAGGGTGTTGACTTCTGCTTCAAGTATAGCTATTCGTGTTGCTTGAGTTTCAAGATAAGCCTTCATTTCTGCTGCGTAAGTATAGAAGTCATTATTCATAATTCTTCACCTCATTATGGATAACGTATAAGTATGATAATTAGTGTATGTGAAGGCTTGATATAGGTGAATGCCTAATTTCTTTGTACGATTGTTTGGCTAGGTATTTGCGGTGCTTCTTCCGTAAATTGACCTGAATTATTTAATGTGCTAAGTGATTTAATGATTCCAGCACTTCCAATTTGAAAGATAGAGGAGTTGCTGATGCTTGATATTTTGATGCTGTGAATGTGAATGCTTTGAGTAACATTAAATTGCACAGAAATCCTCCTCCTTTATAAAGTAAAAGCAATAGGTTGATCGATATTGTCATTATCAATTACAGATACTTGACTATCATGATTGTAAACAGATAAACTTTCTCCTGTATTAAAAGACCCCGCTCCGGCATATGTTTTAGTCGTTGAAAAAGGAGTGATTTTATATACATCTCCAACATGAAAAACGCCACTACTGCCAACGGCAATCACTTGTATGGCTCCTACAATTGCTGGCATATCATCCACCCTACTTACGTTAGTTTATACATCGTATGAAACCGCCATATGTAATGTGATTAGATTGCCCATATTATCTTTAATGAATTTCCAAAAGCAATCTCCTTCTTTTATGGACTATACAGACATTTGATATTAAAATACGTTTCACTTTAAAGATATATATTTTGTGTGTGAAAAAAGAATTATTATGTTTGTGATATGAAGAAAATAACTTCTTCTTTTCCTTTTATCAGTTAAGTAAATTATATTAATAAAACGAAAATACAGGAAAATACAGCTATTTATTGAGCGGATTATAAATGGATGTACTCCAAGGAAGTAGAGAGGATAAGTGTTGGTGAATTGTATGAATTCAGTAGTATAGCATTCAGGTTGTCGAGGAATTTATCATAAAATAATGTTATATAACAGAGGTCGGTTGTATGAATACATAATGCAATATTTTGAAAATTTATGCTAAAATATAACTGTTATAGAAATATATATAGGAAATGTGGGAGGGGAAACCATGAATGTGCCATTAGTTGTTACGGACTTTCTGGATAGAGCGGTAAATTTATTTGGGGATAAGGATGCCATTTTCACAGAGGATCGAGTCTTTTCTTACAATCAAATAAACTATCGAGTGAATCAACTTTCAAATGGATTGCAAGAATTAGGGGTTACAAAAGGGGATCGTGTAGCTTATCTAGCACCAAATACAGTTGAAATGTTAGAAGGGTTTTATGGTGTATTCCAATTGGGAGCAATTATGGTTCCATTGAATGTCCGTTTGAAGCCAGAAGATTATTTGTTCATCTTGAATCATAGTGAATCGAAAGTATTAGTTGTAGATCAAGATTTATATAAGTTTATTATTCCTATTAAAGATCGATTAGAAACAGTAGAACATATAATTATGCATTATAAAGATGATGATTCATCTGAAATAGACTATGATCAATGGTTATTGAAATACTCAGGAGAAACATTTGAACGCGCTGAAATCGATGAAAATGATGTATGTTCACTTCTATATACAAGTGGTACAACAGGTGATCCAAAAGGTGTTATGTTGACGCACCGCAACAATTATTTACATGCGTTTGCTACTATGCATCACTTACGTGTTAGTGATAGTGATACATATTTACACGTGTTACCAATGTTCCACGTAAATGGGTGGGGAGCTCCTTTCTATTACACATTAAATGGATCAAGACAAGTTATGCTTAAGAAGGCAACTCCAGAAGCGATTTTTAATGCGATAGCGAAGCATGATGTAACAATTTTGCATATGGCACCAACAGTATTGAATTCGTTATTCGAATATTTCGAAAATAATATACCTCAAAATAGCGATAACATTCGCATCGTTGTTGCTGGTTCAGCTCCACCACCTGCCTTCGTGGCAAGAGTAGAGAAAGAACTAGGATGGGAATTTATTCAGGTTTATGGAATGACTGAATCGACTCCTCTAAGCCTTGCTTCTACAGTTCGTTCACATTTGAAGGATCTTCCATTGAAAGAGCAATACCGTATGAAAGCCAAAGCAGGACATCCAATGTGTGGTAGCAGAGTAAAGGTTATTGATGATAATGGAGAAGAGGTAGCTCATAATGGTATAGATATCGGTGAAGTGGTTGTAAGAAGTCATGGTGTGATGAAGGGCTATTGGAAGAATGAAGAAGCAACAATGGCAACAATCCGAAATGGTTGGTTGCACACTGGTGATATGGGAACTGTTGATGAATACGGTAATATTGATATTGTTGACCGTAAGAAAGACGTAATCATTTCAGGTGGAGAGAATATATCTTCTATAGAAGTAGAAGGGAATTTGTACGAGCATCCAGCTATAATTGAAGCCGCAGTTATTGCTGTCCCACATGAAAAATGGGGTGAAACACCTCATGCATACGTGGTGTTACGTCCAAATCAAACTGTCACAGAAGCTGACTTAATTGCATTTTCAAGAAATTCATTAGCTCATTTTAAAGCTATTACAGGTGTTACATTTGTATCTGAATTACCGAAAACAGCATCGGGTAAAATTCAAAAAGTTCAACTCCGTAATGAATATTGGGCACACCATGGAAAAGAAGGGCGTTTTGTAAATTAAATCGTAATCGTTTGGGAGCTCGTTGAATCCACTACATTTTGCATTTAGGAGCATTAACTAATCGTTAAAGCTGAACAAAAGAATAGCTACTATTCACAAACAGTGGGTAGTAGCTTTTTTACATGAGTTGTGCTACATGCAATCCAAGTATGCACAGAAGTTGTGTAGAATAGTATCTATATATGGAATATGAAACTCTAACTATTTCATGTTTGTTCGAAGTATAATGAACAAAAGAAGAGAGATTGGAGTCCTGTTATGAAAGATAAAATGCAATCAATAAAAGAGAATGAGCGTATTCAATCGGTAGATATTTTAAGAGGGTTTGCAATTCTTGGAATATTTTTTGTGAACATGCCAGCTTTTTTTAGCCCTATCTATTATTATAATCCAGATACTTATTGGGAAACCACAAGCGACCGTTCTTTGAATGCGATGGTCGATTTCTTTGCACAAGCTAGTTTTTATCCGTTATTTGCTTTTCTATTTGGGTATGGTGCGATTATACTAGCAGATCGTCTGAGCATAAAGGAACTGTCATTTCCAAAATATTTTAGTAGAAGATTAGTGATTTTATTATTATTTGGCTGTATTCATGCGTTTTTCTTATGGCATGGTGATATTTTAATTACATATGCAATTTGTGGGTTCTTTTTTATTCTATTTTGGAAATGTAAAGGGAAGACGTTAATTATAACTGGAGTGTTAATCTATTCCATTGTTTATAGCTTGATTATAGTAAGCTTTGCAGCATTCGAAGGGTTGGAAGACTCAAGCAGTATATTAAGCAGTATAGATAATCAAGAAGCAATCGAAAGTTCTATACATGTATATAGTCAAGGAAGCTTTAGTGAGATTTTTTCACAGCGATATAACGATTGGCTTTTAGTGAATGGACCTTCTAATATCTGGCTACTTGTATTAGATATTTTACCACTCATACTTATCGGAGCAGGATTTGCGAAACAGAAATGGTTAGAAAATGTACAAAAAAATAAAAGGCTATTAGTGTATCTATTAATATTTAGTTTCATTGGTGGAGTTGTTTTTAAGCTTCTACCATTCTTAGATGGAGAGTTACCTTATACAAGAATGATGGTACAAGATTATATTGGTGGACCATTACTAGCACTTTTCTATATTACACTTATTGTTCTATTAGTTGAGAATAGAAGAGTTTATACACTATTAAAACCTTTCTCTTATGTAGGAAGAATGTCAATCAGTAACTATCTAATACAATCGCTTGTGTGTACAACAATCTTCTATTCATATGGACTGGGATTATATGGACAAATTTCTTTCACAATAGGCTTTTGTTTAGTAATCTTACTATATAGTCTACAAATAGTAGGAAGTAGATGGTGGCTGAAAACGTATAGATTAGGTCCAGTCGAGTATATTTGGAGATGGGGAACATACGGCAACAAACCTTCTATGAAGAGAAGAGAGGAAAGGGAGAATTAATATGAAATTTGCAACTGTAGAATGGAATAATGAGCAAGTAGTTGTTTTAGAAGATGAACAAACCGGCCTGCTATTACATATCGCCAAAGCAGCCAATGCGTTATATGACAATAAACATTCTATACCAACAACGATGCTAGCATTAATTGATGCTGGAGAAGATGCTTTAAGAGCTATTGTTGAAATTGCAACTTGGGCAAAAGATCAGCCATCATCTAGCAATCTATTTATTAATCCAAGTGATGTGAAGTGGTTAGCACCTATTCCAAGACCTACAAAAAACGTTTATTGTGTGGGGAAGAACTATGCAGATCATGCAATAGAAATGGGGAGTGCAGCAGATATACCAGAACACGTTATGATGTTTACGAAATCTCCTACAGCAGTAATTGGTCATGAAAATATGATTCCAATCCATAGTGAACTTACGGAACAAATGGATTACGAAGGTGAATTGGCCGTAATTATTGGCAAAAAAGGAGTAGCAATTAAAGAAGAAGAAGCGAACGATCATATTTTTGGATATACGATTTTGAACGATGTGACAGCTCGTGACATTCAGTCTCGTCATAAGCAGTTTTTTCTTGGAAAAAGTTTAGATGGAACGTGTCCAATGGGACCCTATATTGTCCACAAGTCTCAAATTAAACATCCTGTTCAATTAAATGTTCAAACGAAAGTTAATGGTGAACTTAGACAAAATGGTAATACAGATCAATTTATTTTTTCTATACCAAAAATTATTGAAGTCATTTCAAGTGGTATGACATTGGAGCCTGGTGATATTATTGCAACAGGTACGCCAGCAGGTGTTGGTAAAGGCTTTAAACCACCTAAATTCTTAAAAGCAGGAGATGTAATCGAGATTACAATTGAAAACATTGGAACACTTTGTAACAAAATAGACTAAATATTTTCTAATATCTTGATAGTGTTAAGCTAAATAATATATATCGGGTTACTGCTATGATATGATAGATTCGAATATTTCTAGAGGGGGAACTTTCATGACTCATATGCATATTACAGCATGGGTAGCTGCAATCGTTTTGCTTATTGTAGCTGCATCTTTATTGAAAAAAGGCAATCAACAAAGCTATAAAACAACACACATGATTTTAAGAGTGGTTTACTTACTTCTTATTGCAACTGGTGGAATGCTTTTAATTGGAATTACTATTACACCTGAATATGTAGGTAAAATTGTACTAGGTATTGTTGTAATCGGATTAATGGAAATGGTATTAGTTCGAATGAGTAAAGGTAAGAATGTAACAGTGCTTTGGGTTTTATTAATTGTTGCATTAATTGTTATTATTGCCCTAGGCTTCCGACTACCTCAAGGCTTTGCATTTTTTGCATAATTTTGTACAAAATTCAAAACTTTTATGAAAAAACCACTAAGTATTTAGTGGTTTTTTTCTGTTTTTTTCACTATTCGCGCTATTTTTATGATATTTTGGGAATATATGAATTGTAATATTTTGTGAGTGTGGTGATGTTTTTTGGCTAAATCGTACAATTATATTTATGTAGATGAACAGAGATTACAGCGGTTCTTAGATGAAGAAGGATTTAACTTGCATTCCAATGTATTAGTTCATATTTTTTCAGGGAAGAGCGATGTTGAATTAATTACATCTATAACAACGATTGTAAGAGAACATCTTCCACAAGCTGTCATAGCCGGTTGTACAACAAGTGGGGAAATAGCCGATGGCTCTATGTATGAAGATGAAATACTATTATCTTTCACTCTGTTTGAGAATACAGAAGTCAATAGTGTTATTTTGAAAAGTAAAGATTTCTCGAATTTTAAGGAAATGGGAAAAACAATTGCTGATCGTTTAGGGCAAAGTGATTCTAAGTTACTATTCCTATTTACCGCAGGATTAGAGATAAAAGTGCCAAGTTTGGTACAAGGTATTATAGCTGAACGAGAAGATATAGTGATTGCTGGAGGAGGAGCAAATAATCTAGGTTACTCTCCACCAAAAGTCTTCACTGATCGTGAAGTGGTCGAGGATGGCGTTGTAGCAGTCATTCTTAATAGTAAGGAATTAAATGTTTCTACTTATCAAGATCAGAAGTGGTCTTTGATTAGTGATTCTTTTTCAATTTCGAGGGCGAAAGATAATGTCATTTACAGCATTAACGGGAAAAAGCCAATCCAATTATTGAAGAAGTATTTTGGGGATTTTTTTATAAAAGATTTGCCTTATAGTAGTTCGGAATTTCCATTTTTCTTGGAAAGCGATGGTGACAAGAAAGCAGTATTTATTAATCGAATATTTCCAAATGGTGCAATAGAAATGAGTCAAGATGTAAAAGAAGGCGATTTGCTAACTATTTCACATGTGGATTTACAAGAAACAATTGCTCTTTCAGAGACAATGGTTAAACAAATGGCGAAGCAGCCAATTGAAGCCATTTTTATGTTTCCTGATTTTTCGAGAAAGCGGTTGCTAGTCAACTTTACGAAACAAGAGCTAGAAGCGATACAAACAATAGGAAATCATAGCGGTTTTTTCTCAAACAGTCGTTGTGATGATATTTATTATGATAAACAATCAACTATGGGAAAAGTATCTGCCATCGTGGCTTTATCTGAAAGTCATCAAGTGCGGGAAAGAAAGAATGTGCCGTTTTCTTTTACAAATGAATTAAAGCCACTTATGGTATTAGAGCATTTAATGCAAGCGACGACGAAGGAAATGAAAGCATTAAATGAAGAGTTAATAAAATCGGAACAATACTTTAAGTCATTGTTTGAAAACAATACAGATTTTGTTTACTCTACCGATTTAAATGGCAATATTACAAGGATTAATGAGAGCTTTACAAAGATTTTTGAGTATCCATTGCAAGATGTAATAGGACATTCTATGCTTAAATTTGTTGATGTAGAAGAGCGATCACTAATAAAGCGATTATTTAATAAAACAATTAAAGGCAAAATGCAGTGTTATCAATTATCTCTAAGGAAGTTAAATGGCGAGTTAGAGCATTTTCATGTGAAGAATATTCCTATTATTGTGCAAGGTCAAATTATTGGAATACATGCAGTAGGAAGAAATATTAGTGAACAGATGCGAATAGAAGATCAACTGTTGAAGTTAGCCTATTATGATGGACAGACAGGTCTTCCAAATCGAGTGAAATTCACACAATTATTAGTACAGCATATTGAGCGTTCGAAGAAGAAAAGAAGGAAATTAGCTGTTGTTGTTATTGATATTGATCGATTCAAGCAAATTAATGATAGTATAGGACATTACTCTGGCGATTTAGTAATTAAAGAATTTGCTAATCGAATAAAGGACGCTATACCTTCAGGAACATATATTGGTCATTTAGCTGGTGATAAATTCACACTTATTCTTACAAAAAATGTTTGTGTGAATGAAGTGAAAAGAGTCGTTAATGAAGTACAGTCTAGTATTGTTAAGCCTATAATACATAACAATCAAGAGTTTTTCGTTACTTCAAGTATTGGGATTAGTATGTATCCATCAGATGGAGTAGATGCAGATCATCTATTGAAGCATGCTGATATTGCAGTAAATCGTGTCAAATCTATGGGTGGTAACAGTGTTCTTTTTTTCAATAATGAAATGATTGAACAGGCGATACAACGTACCAAATTAGAGAGTAGTTTGCGAAGAGCTTTGAAGGACCAAGAGTTCTTTTTATGTTATCAACCTTTATTAGATTTGCAAAATGAGAGATTGTATGGAAGTGAAGCACTTATTCGTTGGAAACACCCTACAAACGGCATCGTGCCACCGAATGAATTTATACCGATAGCAGAGGAAACAGGTCTTATTAAAGAAATTGGCCTATGGGTATTGAAAACAGCGTGTAAGCAAAATAAAGAGTGGCAGGATATGGGATTGGGTGATCTAGTTATTTCAGTGAATGTATCAGCACATCAATTCCAACAGCCTCAATTTGTTCATCAAGTTAAAGATGCGCTCACTGAAGCCAATTTAGAACCGCAATATTTACGTTTAGAATTGACGGAAAGTGTCATGGTTCAGAATGTAACAAAAAGTATTTCAATTATGAGAGAAATCCAGAATTTGGGTGTGAAAATATCAATTGATGATTTTGGAACGGGGTATTCTTCATTAAGTTATTTAAAGAATTTCCCGATTGATTACTTGAAAATTGACCGTTCTTTCATCAATAATTTACATGAAGATAATTTTGATAATGCAATTGTGAAGGCAATTATTACGATGGGACATGGACTTTCATTGAAGGTAGTGGCTGAAGGAGTAGAAACTGAAGAGCAAATGTCATTATTGAAAATTATGAAATGCCATTTTGTACAAGGGTATTATATTGATAGACCGTTAATACCTGAGGACTTTGAAAAACAAGCAAGAGACCGAATTTTTGTGAAATAAGCATAGAAAGCTGTGTGAAGTACGAGTTTTCGTATCACACAGCTTTTTTAGGGTTAAGAGAACATTTTTTCCGTAAAGCCTAATCTTATTTTGGAGAAAATTTTTCGATTACAATTCTTTTTCCCGTATTTAGAGTAAATTCAAAGCGATCATGTTCTTTCATGGAGTAAACAAAGTGATGCTGTACAGCACAAATGCATTGATTATTATCAAAAGTAAAAAAGTTCACTCCGCTACAGTTTTTCTTGTCACTTAAAAATGTGAGTTGATTGTATCCGTATATACAATCATGAATAGAAAAAGAAAGAGAATTTAATGTCATGATGAATTGAAAGAAAGAATCATCATTGAGTTCCTCTAGTAGGCTCTCAAAAGAATATAATAAATCTTTCTTAATTCTAACTTTTTCTTGGTTAAGTAAAAACAGTGTTTCTCTATTTAGTGTTACGACGCCAACGTCGGACAAGAAGCCTTTCCTCCATCGATTATTACGATAAACCTCTATTTCCCGATTTAAGTATTCCTCTAATGGAAATGCTTCATCATTTTCTTCGTTAAAGAAGACCCACTGATTATTAATATTTTCAACAATACCGCTAGTGAATGCTCTGGATTGTCGGTTTAACAATTCTATTCTCTGTTGCTTATTCATGTCGTAACCTCCGAGTGAAGAAAAATATCTCACCTACTTTATGATATATTTATCCACATGCGTAATGTATTTTCTTTAAATACCTTAGCGACCTTGACAGAGTAAGGATCACTAGGTTTAAACAATCGATATATGCCATTTTTTTTGAATGAGACATTAACACATCTTTTCCTTTTGCATAGGCTATTAGACGTAAAACATGATAATTTTCATTGGCTCCATTTTACTTCGCATAAATAAAGCTTTGGGATGAACCATTATTAGTATTGAAATGAATCAGTGATAATAGATCGCGACTGAAGAAAGGGTGATAATTATGTGTGGAATCACTGGTTGGGTAGATTACTCACGTAATATGGCGAAAGAAACTGAAACGGTAACTGCAATGGCTCATACTTTAGCACGTAGAGGGCCGGATGAAAGCGATGTGTGGTGCAGCCAACATGCTTGCTTTGCACATAAACGGTTAACGGTAGTTGATCCTGTTGGTGGAAAACAACCGATGACCATTACGT
Source organism: Bacillus sp. JJ722 (assembly GCF_036963345.1). Lineage (NCBI taxonomy): Bacteria > Bacillati > Bacillota > Bacilli > Caryophanales > Bacillaceae > Bacillus > Bacillus sp. JJ722. The sequence goes on along the minus strand of NZ_JBALMO010000196.1, from coordinate 3,495 downwards.
GTAATCAAGGACAATTTACATTATGTTATAATGGCGAGCTCTATAATACGGAAGAATTACGAAAAGACCTGTTAGTAAAAGGATATTCGTTTAAAGGTCATTCTGACACTGAAGTTCTCCTAACTTCTTATATAGAATGGAAAGAAAAAGTGGTCGACTATTTAAATGGAATATATGCTTTTGCAGTGTGGGACCATGATAGAGATGCGTTATTCATGGCTAGAGATCGTTTAGGGGTAAAACCTTTGTTTTATCGAGAGGAAAAAAAGGGGCTCTTATTTGCTTCGGAATTAAAGGCTTTACTTGCACATCCTGACGTGAAAGCTGAAATTGACCGTGAAGGGCTTGCGGAAATATTTGGGTTGGGCCCATCTCATACACCAGGAACGGGTGTATTTAAAGGAATGAAAGAATTACGTCCAGCTCATGCTATGACATTATCTCGAAGCGGAATGAGAATATGGCGGTATTGGAATGTGAAAAGTGAAACACATACTGAGTCATTAGAAGAAACCATTAATAATGTACGATTTCTAGTAAAAGATGCCGTTGAAAGACAACTCGTTTCCGATGTGCCGCTTGCAACGTTTTTATCCGGAGGAATCGATTCGAGTGTTATAACTGCTATAGCAGCAAATTCATTTAACAGAAATAATAAAAGCAAATTGCATACTTATTCGATTGATTATGAAGAAAATGATCGGTATTACAAAGGAAATGCCTTTCAACCAAGTGCAGATGCTCCTTGGATTGAAATGGTTTCACAAGCTTATGAAACGGTGCATCATCGATGTATCATTTCACAAGAACAGTTAGTGAACGGATTGAGGGAATCAGTACATGCAAAAGATTTACCTGGAATGGCAGATATTGATTCTTCGCTATTATGGTTTTGTAAAGAAGTGAAACAAGAATTTGTTGTTAGTTTATCAGGTGAATGTGCCGACGAGATTTTTGGGGGATATCCATGGTTTCACACAACAGATAAAAGTGAAAATGGATTCCCTTGGATTCGATCGACGAAAGAAAGAGCGATGCTTTTAAAGGATTATTGGAGTGGAAAACTAAAAGTAGATGAGTATGTACAAAGTAAGTATCAAGAAACAGTGCAGGAAACACCTATTCTAGAAGGCGAAAGTGTAGCGGAAACAAGAAGACGACAGTTGTTTTACAGCAATATGCTTTGGTTTATGACGAATTTATTAGAACGGAAAGACAGGATGAGTATGGCAGCAAGCTTGGAAGTAAGGGTACCATTTGCCGATCACCGTCTCGTGGAGTATGTTTGGAATATTCCATGGGAAATGAAAATAACAGGTAATCAAGAGAAGGGAATTTTGCGTAAGGCAATGGAGGGATTACTGCCCAACGAAGTATTATATCGCAAAAAAAGCCCATATCCGAAAACGCATCATCCAATTTATACAGAGAAAGTAACCGAGTTATTAACAACATTAACAAGCCGTTCTCAAAGTGTCTTACATGAATTCTTCCGTAAAGAACAATTACAGCAACTTCTTACTACAAAGGGAGCATCCTTTCAAGTTCCTTGGTATGGTCAGTTGATGTCAGGTCCACAATTATTGGCCCACTTAGCTCAATTAGATATGTGGTTTGAGGATTACGGAGTTAATATTGTCGAATCTTAATAGTAAAGAGGCTACCTTCAGGGGGTAGCCTCTTTCTATGCGGAATGTTTATTTGATCCTGTAAGGACGAAGCCTTTCTTCATCCATACTTTTGATTGCCAACGTCTTAGCATCAGAATGCCTCTTAACCATTCATCAGCAGCAAATGCAATCCAAACACCGACTAGTCCCCAACCGAAATGAATACCAAGTATGTAAGACAACGTTACACTTACTCCCCACATGGATAGGATTCCGATTGTTACAGGGTATTTGACATCACCAGTTGCTTTAAGAGAGTTTATGATAACGATATTAAATGCCCGCCCAGGCTCTAAAATAACGGTTAACCAAAGTAGTATGCTACCTGCAATTAATATTTCACTATTGTTTGTAAAGATGGATAATAAAGGTTTACTGAAAATAGCAAATACTAATGCACATAGTAGGGATACGATTATACCAAGACGCAAGCTTTTTAAGCATCTTCTATATGCAACTTCATACTTTTTCGCTCCGATATCGTGTCCAACTAATATTTGTGTTCCTTGTGCAATTGCAATCGCAAACAAATAAATAAACATCATTAAGTTGGAAGCATAAACCCTTGTAGTTAATGCTTCTGTCCCTAGCATAGTAATGAAATACGTAATAGCCATTTGTGATCCATTATATGATAGTTGCTCACCAGCAGATGGAACACCGATAGCTAATAGGTTTTTTAAGTGAATAAAAGGCATTTTAAAGACTTTCAAGAATTCTAACTTCTGTGGAATACGTTTGATTAAGAGAATCATAATAGCAACAAAACCTATTATTCTACTAACCGTTGTTGATATAGCTACTCCTTCTACTCCAAGGACAGGAATGCCGAATGGTCCGAAGATGAAGAGATAGTTACCAATAATGTTTAGTATATTCATACCGATTGTTACAAACATGGCATCTTTCGTAAATCCATAACTTCGAAGAATGGCACTTGCTGTCATAATTAAAGCTGTTACGAATGAGAAACTACCAACAATACTTAAATAAGAATTTGCTTCACCCATTAATTCAGTTGGTAAATCCATTAACTGCAATAAATTACGACTTAATAGGAAGACGGCTATACTTAAGATTAAGCCGAAAGCAAGATTAGTGACGAGTGATATGACGGAAATTTCGCTTGCGGCTAGCGTATTTTTTGCTCCTAAATTTTGTGCTACTAATATGGCTGTCCCAGTCGCAATAAAACCAAACATAACAATTACAAGAGATAGTATCTGGTTGGCCACTCCAACTGCTGCAACGGAATTATCTGAATATAAGCTAAGCATTAATGTATCGGCATTACCCATTAACATATGAAGGAACATTTCAATGAATAAAGGCCAAGTTAGTGCAAATAATGTTAGCTGTTGCGTATTCTTTGCTGACATATTTATTCTCCTTAGATGTTTAGTATTCTAGTTAGTTTTAATTACTGCTTATTTAGTGATTTCGCTCACATATACGCATCTCCTCATAATAGAACGAAAGGATTAGAAATGCAATATGTATTTTATTGAAGTAATTTATATGTAGTTTCTAAAATACGAAAGAAAATGAAAGTACTAAATGTGACTAAATTTGTAAAATTTTATATATTTAATCACTTGTTCCGCATTCTACAGATTGACTACAAATGGAAAAAAGAGATAATCTTAGGAGGTAGAGATTATGAATAGGGGGAGCAGAAGGTGGGTAAGAGGTTAATATGTTTGTTACTAGTCCCTTTTCTTCTATTTAGTGCACTGCCAGTAAATGCACTAGAGAAGGAAGAAAGACTTTGGCAAGATGAAACAGTATATAATATTATGATTGATCGTTTTAATAATGGTAGTTC
>NZ_JBALMO010000195.1:0-1495 GCF_036963345.1 Bacillus sp. JJ722 | reverse complement strand
ACTACAACATGTCCTAGGACAGACATCTAACTTGTATGATAAAATTTAGTTGCATGTTTTTTGATGTATCCATAATAAAAACACCCCTTGCTTTAAATGGATGTTTCAAGCTTAACTTTAATTACCTTACCCCTTATGATTTTTACCTACTAAGAAAAGCATATTAGAAGATGTAACTTTTTCAAATTCATCACCTGAAATACTTTTATTAATCTATATTGTCAGGATTTGTTTAGAATCGATATCAACATTACCTAATTCATCATAACCAACACTGCTAACAGATAATTGATAGGTGTTTTTATCATTAGGAACAACACTTAGTACTATTTTTACCTTCATAAAATTCTAATGAATATCTCTTAGTATTTTTGTGATTCAGCGCCCTTATAAATTTCTAAATCAAAGTCTATTTCATTAATTATTGCAACAATGCCTGTATTTGTTACAGTGGGGCATTTCTATTTTTAAAAGAAAAATGGAATAGTAGAGTAGGCATTAGTTTAATTTTATCATTAGTAGGGGTAATTGTTGTTATTACTAAAGGTTCATTAGATATGCTACTTTCCTTATCGTTTAATAAAGGAGATTTACTGTTTATTTCAGCATTAGCATGCGGCGTTCTTTATAATTTAGTTGGAAAATTGGTGATGAAAGATGTATCTCCATTATTAGCAACCACGATTATGACAGTAATGGGAACTATTTTCCTTGCTATTAGTACTCTTTTTGGAGGAGGATGGGAAAAAGTTTCAGAATTCTCAACGCAAGGATGGATAGAGATGTTTTACATGGTTGTATGTGGCACCTTAGTTGGTTATATTATTTTTAATAAAGGGGTTGAACAGATTGGAACTAGTACTGCTAGTATATACTTAAACCTTACTCCAATTGTTACAACACTAATATCCATCTTTTTTTATGGTTCCACACTGACTTGGGAACAAACAATTGGAATGGTTATGGTATTGATAGGTGTTTATATCGCCACAACTAAAACTAAGAGTAAGAGTCAAATTAAAAATCTATCTTTAAATGATTAAGGGTGTTAAAATATAAATTTAAAAAAGGAAACGCTTCAAAAAGAGCCTTTCCTTTTAATATTATGATTCAAGTCGTGTAGAACGTCTAAACAATATTATATAATTACTTAACAAAATCCTTGTATATTTCCTTAAAAAATAGCTTACCTTGTAAATCAATTTTATTAAATGAATAGTCAAGTTTTAGTAGCCTAATTATTATCTATCGCACCCAACTCCATCACCATCGCGGTCAAGATGTTTAGCATAACCTGCTTCACCTCTACGGATTGGTGCAGCTCCAGCTTCACGGGCTTCATCACAGTTTTCATAATATACATAATTCTGTTGCTCTTTTTCCTCTTCTTCTTGTTTACGCTTTTCTTCTGCTAGACGTGCTTCCTCTTCTTGTATACGTTTTTCTTCTGCTAAACGTGCTTCCTCTTCTTGTTTGCGTTTTTCTTCTGCTAAAC
>NZ_JBALMO010000194.1:0-5873 GCF_036963345.1 Bacillus sp. JJ722 | reverse complement strand
AATTATCACTTGTCCTACTGAGACTGAAGTAAGAACAAGAACACAGGAACGAGTAGTTAAACATGTTCATCCTAAAGAGATCATCCATGTACACCGTACAGTGATAAAGCATAAACATGAATATCCAGTATACGAAAGAGATGTTTATGAGACAGTGGTTGAAGGTCATGATAGTGGTTGTGGTCATCATCATCACCATCATGAACAACATGTACTACATCATGAACAACATGAAAGTACTAAACATAAACATCATCACAAACACCATGTAGTACATGAAAGTTGTTTTAAGATTGATTCTGAAAGTGAACACGATTGTGTAAAAAGAAAAGATTGTAGGGATTGGTAATTATATGCACCCTTTTATGGGTGCTTCTTTATTCGCTAAGTCTCGTGGTTTGATGTAAAAGTAAAACTCCTTCAAAATTCTGAGGGGCTTATTTTTGTTTTTTTAGGTAGTGAAATGTAAATTCTGTTGTAATAAAAGGTAAAAGGAACATTAGTAATATTGATAAACCAATTAAGTAATTGTCTATTTCTAGTATGTTTACTGTTGATTTAATAAAGTAATTAAACATAAAAAAATTACTTATAAGACTTATTATGTATAAAATTTTCTCCAATTTTTCGTCCCCTATAGATTTAAAATTTGTGAAAAATATCTATTTATAAAGATACCATAATTAAAGAGATCATCTGTTTCATTAAGATTTATAATTAAAGCCCCAACTCGTTTGAGAAGGGGCTAAATGTACTTTTTTACCATAACCCAGTACTTGTACCATACTGTTTAACATCATCAGGCATCTTTGCGATTGTAGAAGCTGCAGTTACCGTTTTAGTTTTGTTCTCGTTTGGATTATTGGTAGGTATAAACTTATCCATATCAATTTCAATTTGCACAATTTTTATATCATTTTGTCTGATTGCAACTGTAACTGTTTTCGCTGCTTTCAACTTTTCTTGTTTTAAAAAATCATAAGTCTGATTAAATACATGTTGTGTAGCTATTGCTGGCGTAAGTTCTTTTGACATATCTACAAAAACAGTAATGTGGTTATTTTAGTTCCAATGCATCTGTAACATCTGTTGACTCAGCATACACGAACGTACTTGTGTCAATTGATTCATTTTCTTCAGTTTCATCCACAAATTCTTCCTCTATTATAGGTTCTTCAACTTTTACTTCAGAAATTGTTTCCTCTTCTGTATTACTATTAGCTTTTGCTTTTTCAATCTTCATCTTTAGGAATGCTGTGTCTTCATCAAATAAGAGTGATATGTTGTAAGAGTTCTCAGTATAAGTATAATCATTACTTTCACTTCCGAAAAATTCAGAGACTTTTGAACGATCTAGTCCTAATGATTCTAACATTTTTTCTTTTGGTTTGTCAGTTGCATTGGAAATATTAGAACATCCAACTAAAAGTAGTAGTGTCAAAAGTAATAGAAATAATTGTCTCAAACTACAATCCTCCTGAAAATTCTAAATGTTATTATGATTAAATATTATCAGAATTAAGATATGTTTACATCAAAGGTATTTAGTACTTCAAATTCACTACTATCAAATTGGGTCATTGAATGGTCTCAGAATCCATATTTGAATTGGGGTAGGTAAGGGTATTCAGAATATTAATTATAAGATTGGTAGGATGGGGTAACGTTTTGTTACTACCTACAAAGGTGATATGCATTGTATGCATTTCTTAATGCACTTCACCTTTAAAGGGGAATGTTATGACTGTCCAAATCTGTATTGTAGTCACTTTCGGACAAAAATGTCCAAAAGAAAACCACTACGTTGAATTGTAGTGGTTGATTTATTAACAAGTACCCCAATTATAATATAAGTGCGTGGTCATAAACGTGGTCATACTTTAATAAGAAATGGACTTGTTTTCCCTGTTTTTCTTCAATTTCCTTTCATTTCCAATCACTCGTTTCTCTTCCGCAATCGCTCAATCACAACATCCAACTCATCCGGCTTCAAAAACTCAATCGGACTTGCCGTCTTCTCAAAAGTAATCGTATCAGATTCAATAATCGTCACATATTTTCCATTTAGTTTAGCGACATGAACCGTCTCTCCAAAATCAGATAACATGCCATTCACACCAACATGGTCAAGCTTCATTCGTAGCTCCAAATCAGGTGTGATTTCAATCATGGACGCTGTAGCTTCAACAATTTGGTGTGTTTCTAATTGTTCTTTAATTTCTCGTTTATCGCTGACACTCCATACTTCCATTTCCTGTTCAAACTGTTTGAACTCTTCACTTTCATCTTCAAGTGATTCTAGAATCGTTTCAGTAACCATTTCCATAACTTGATTTTTCATAATTTCAGGCATTGGTTCATTGTAATCCACATACTTAAGAAAATCTTCGAAGTAGCGGGCATGAGATGCTTGGTGGATTTTGAGTTCGCCTTCTTCGACCATGCCTTCTTCGGGCATGTGAGGGTACATAATACTTTTCATGTTTTTGGTTGTAATGGCCATTTCAACAGTTTTAATCATCGTTTTCTCATCAGAGATGGAAGCTACTTTTGGTTCGAAGTCACATTTTAAAATGAACAAAAATGGCTCATCGAAATATTTGTTTAGCTTAGCGGATGCAACGATGAAGACGCCGCCTCGTACGCTGCTTGTATCGGCATATAGTTGAACGAATTTCTCTGCGTTTTCATGAAATGCTTCTTTCGTTTCGGCAAAGCAGGTTTTGTTAAAGAGTACGAAGTTTGGGTTTGATGCGAGTTCGAAGCCATCTTCTACTACGAAGTACCCGAGCTTTGTTGGTACATTTTCTGCTTTTGGGTGTTTTTCTACTTTTCGTTTTGAAATTTTTTTTAATTCTCCATCTAGAAATTCGCTAAGGGAACTTTGTTCATATTCATTTTTATCTAAAGTTTGATAATGCTTGATCATTTTATTGCTGTCGTCATTTTCCATTTGAATGACGTAAAATGAAAGGAATAGTACTCCAAAATCCATTAATTTTCACCTATATTCTATAATTTCCTCTATGAAGTATAGTAATAAAATGAACAGTTCGTCAACGCTTAGGGGAAAAATGCGTTTATCTGTTATTTATACAAGATTATGATAAGCTATAATAGTAAGAAAATGATTACATATAATGAAAAGGACGCAGATTGAATGACAAAAAACAGTATTATAAAATTTTCAGATACAAACATTAATGAAATGCCAATGTATTATGATTACGGAGCAGCTGTATATGCTGTGAAGAATTATTTAAATAAAGAAATCGGAGAAGATTTTATCATTTTCTCTGATACAGATACAACGAATGAGATTTGGGAAGTGCTTCAAGAAGATTTGGAGTTTAATAATGATGCAGTACAGTTATTGAAACCAATTTATGATTGCATTGAAACAGCAGTGATTTCATCTAATCATACTGATAAGAAAATGGAATTTGTTATTAAACCTAGCATAGTGAATAATCTTTTTTATTATTCTAAGTTCAAAGTGGCTCTTGGTCAATTTTCTATTTTTAAGGCGCATGATGATAGAGATCATGATTGTATTTTTGCACCTAGCAATGAGCATATGCAAGCCTTTTTGGATTATGTGCTTCAAAGAAAACGCGAATATATTAAAGATTATGTAACGGTGTTTATTGATACTGATGGGGATGTAGAAACGGAAAAAGAAAAAGTAACGAATCTAGTGACACGTGATGATGTTTTTCTAGAAGAGGAAATGAAGAAACAAATTTACCGTTCTATAGATGAGTTCTTTATGAATAACGGAGAATTTTTTCAAACGTATAATATTCCTTATAAACGAGGTATTCTATTATACGGTGATCCAGGAAACGGAAAGACTACGTTGGTAAAATCAATTGCTCAAAGTATTTCTGCACCTGTTGCCTATTGGCAAATCACAGAATTTACTTCAAGTTATTCAATTGGGGAAGTATTTTCTTCTGTAGCTAAAATGGCGCCTATGGTATTAGTGATTGAAGATATTGATTCGATGCCAGAGGATGTACGTTCTTTCTTCTTGAACACACTTGATGGAGCAACCTCAAAGGAAGGAATTTTCTTAATTGGTACAACGAATTATCCAGAAAAGATTGATCCAGCGCTTATTAATCGTTCTGGTCGATTCGATCGAGCTTATGAAATTCCGATGCCAACAAAAGAAATGCGTATCAATTATTTAAAAGCAAAAAATTTAGTTCATTTCTTAACAGAAGAAGATGTAAATCAAATTGCTGAACATGCAGAAGGATTCTCTTTCGCTGATTTAAATGAAGTGTATAATTCTTTAGCTCTTCAATGGCATTATGAGAAACAAGTTGATGTTGAACGAGTTTGTCGAGAATTAAAAAATGATAATCAAAAAGCGAATGACCGTTCTTGGAAAACTGAGAAGAAACGAATGGGCTTTAATTTTTAATAATAAAACTGACTCTAATACATTTAGGAGTCAGTTTTTTGCGCTTTACAAAAAAAGGGTATAATAAAAAAATTATACGTTGTAAAGGGTGGTAAGATGAGAATTCCTGAAGAACTTGCTGAAATCGTTAGAAAAAGAATAAAGGGGAACCCTGTTGAAGGATTTGTTTATGGAAGTGGCCCTGATAAGCCTAGATTAATGCTAGTAGGCGAAGCACCAGGTGAAACAGAAATAGGAAATGGCATACCGTTTAGCGGGCGAGCTGGTCAAAAGTTATTGGAGTTTCTAGAAGGTGTAGGTTTAACTAGAGAGGATGTATATATAACAAGCGCTGTAAGAAGTCGTCCTTATAAATGGCGTGAGAAACGCAATCGTCAAGGTGAAAAAGAAATGAAGAAATACAATCGTCCACCAAATTTAAAAGAAATTATTGCTCATGCACCAATTATTGATTACGAGATTCAGCATGTTCAGGCACCTATCATTGTTACACTTGGGAATGTTGGATTACAACGGTTAGCAGGCAAGAATATGAAAGTGACGGAAGTACACGGTCAATTCCTTAGACAACCAGTTTTGTATATAGATGAAAATAATGCTTTTCAATGGACGGATAAAAATTATTTGCTGTTTCCTACCTTTCATCCTGCATCAGTTTTTTATAATCCGAAATTACGTGATTTAGTAGCCAGTGATCAACAAAGATTGAAAGGGTGGCTTCAAAATCTATGAATTATCAGAGAAAACAGGATTATTCGTCATATTTCTAGAAAGTATATATATTCATATATAGAATGGGGAGAAGGAAATGTCGAATTTTAAAACAGCTGATTTATGTGATGAATACAGTAAGGAACTAAAAATTTGTGAATTAGAACTGATATCCTATGGCGGTGTTAGAAGTTTCTCTGGAAAAATTGCAACAGTTCGCGTATTTGAAGATAATGTACTTGTTAAACAAGCATTGCAAACAATAGAGGAAGGTAGCGTCCTTGTTGTTGATGGTGCTGGATCAAGAAAATGTGCTTTAATGGGTGACATGTTAGGAGAGATTGCTCAAGAAAGAAAGCTTGCCGGTGTAATTATTAATAGTTGCGTGAGAGATAGTGCTGAGTTAGGTAAAATGAATATAGGCGTTTTAGCTATTGGTACAAACCCTTTAAAAAGCGTGAAAAGAGGACAAGGAGATCGCGATGTAACACTTTCGTTTGGCGGTATTGAGTGGGTACCAGGTCATTTTGTTTATTGTGATGAGGATGGAGTTATCGTTTGCGATAGAGAATTGGTTTGATAATTTTGAAAAAAGATTCTATTTCTCGATAGATGAGTAAGAATGCTGTATTAAATAAGAAGAAAATGATTGTATGGATTGATTGTACAGTCATTTTCTTCTTTATTTTGATAAAAGCATTTTAAAATTTATATAGCGGGCTTTTTATCC
>NZ_JBALMO010000193.1:766-1160 GCF_036963345.1 Bacillus sp. JJ722 | reverse complement strand
TCTGTTACATTGATTTCTGAATACTGAAGATCAGTTGCTTTTGCAAGGCGGATTTCGAGGGTACCGTCTCTGTATTGAGCCGTTGCTCCCTTCTTTTTTACAATGGAAGGTAGCGTAAATACATGGCGGTCTTCCTCAGTAGGATACCCTTCAACGATTGAAGTGTTAGAAGTATGGTATATTTTCATATTTTGCATGGCAGAACGATCTTGAATAGGGATTCTTACATATACTTCGCTGTGTGTTTCAAAGATTGATACATCGATTGAAGCTTCGTCGTCTTCGTAGTCATCACTGCTTTGCTGATCGAAAAAAGAAGAAGTGTCATTTGCTTGATTGTTGTATCCATTCTTTTGCAAGTTATTAAACATGTTCGACAAAAATGATTCCATAT
>NZ_JBALMO010000193.1:0-689 GCF_036963345.1 Bacillus sp. JJ722 | reverse complement strand
AATTCTTCATATATTTTTGGAAAGGAAATAGAACATTCCACGGATTCATAAGAAAGAAACCTCCCTTATTACAAGAAAAGTATAGTTTCTTAATTATATGCAAGCAATTGCCTATGTGTTTGTAGGTAATAGTAGTTTATTTTTTTGATATGTTGAAAGGGACGTGAAAATGCGTGTTTAGTTTTGGGATTTTTAATATAAAAATGCCATTTTCGTAGTTTGCTGAAACATTGTTATGCAAGAAAGAAAAAGGAATAACAAATGAACGTCTAAATGCTCCGATAAATCTTTCGCTGTGGACAATTTTGTATTGTTCTGTTGCAAAAGGTTGTGGAACATTTCCTTCAATAATTAAATTTTGTCCATGAAATGAAATTTTAACATGTTCTTTTTCAGTTATTCCTGGAAGTTCGATGAGAATATAACCTGTTGTGTCATTTTCAATAATGTCGATAGGAGGTGTTTTCTTTGGCATGATTTTCTGAAAATCTGTCCAGAACTGATCACCAAGCACTTTTTCTGTTTCTTTAGAAAAGCCTTCCCAACCAGATATCGAATTATCGCTATTTGACATATTAAAAACCACCACCTTTTCATTAATAATATGAAAAGATGGTGGTTTTTTATGTGTCGTTATATTGATTTTGTTACGAATTTTCGTTTTTGAATGAAAAGAAGTCGTGATGCTA
>NZ_JBALMO010000192.1:7811-14673 GCF_036963345.1 Bacillus sp. JJ722 | reverse complement strand
TTCAATAAGTGAAGGTTATTACATATTAGTCATGTAAAATATGTAAGACCCTTTATATATTTGGATTTTCCACATCCTTTATCACGATATTGTATCGTAGGATTTAGAAGTGAAAAATGCCTCAAATAGTTTAATCTACATTAGTGTATATTGAATCTTCTACACCTGGTAATAGTTTGTATATGCTTTTATCGAGTAGTTCTTCTAACTCGTTTTTAATTTTATAAAATCCATTCCAGTGTAGTGATGTGTGCGAATTTGTTCCATGACGTAAACCAACCGATACCAATCTTTTTTCAAGTGTAGTAAAATCCTCGATGCAACCGCTACTTTATTTTGTCTTGAATACGATCCTAATTTACCCATGATGTGTCGTGGAACTCCTGGTTTTTTGGACTGAGAGCCTCTTGTACTCAACTGTTTTAAAAAAATATGAAGAGAACCGAACCTTTTTCCGATATAGAGACAATATAGTGTGTAAGCTGCTTACTTAGGAGGGCCCTTTGAATGCAAAGTGAATATATGTATCAATTACTCACAAAAATGAAAGATGGTGATCAACAGGCGTTTCGTACGATGTATGAAGCCACCTATCATGACACCTACCGGACAGTCTCCTTTCTGGTGTATCATCAGCAGGATCGGGAAGATATCATGAATGAGATCTATATGCAAATGTGGACCTCACTAGCTAACTACGATACGAACCGTCCTTTCCAATTTTGGCTACACGGCTTGGTAATCCGTCAAGTGCAGAGATTTCGGGTTAAGAGCTGGCGGAGATTCCGAATTTTTGAACGCATCCGTGCCTGCTCTCAGGAAGAGTCTCATTGGGATCAACCTACTGTGTTGATGGATGAGACGAACCAAATGATATCGCAGGCAATTAAAAAATTGACCAACAAACAGCGAACAGTGATTATCTTCCGCTTTTTTCACGACTATACTCTTGAGGAAATTGCGACTTTGCTCGATATCCCGCTGGGTACAGTCAAGTCCAGATATCATGCTGGACTCCAGGCGCTTCGAAAAAACTTATGGAATCTCCCTCAGGAAAGGATGGAAAAGATCAATGACTATTGAACGCAAAATCCGTGAACATTTACACAAAGAGGCAGAAACTATGAAATGCCCCCCGGCTATTTCTAAACGAATAGAACAATCCTATTCTCAATATTTGCAACGAAAAAGGAGCGAAATGACCATGAAAAAACGATTAACTGGTGGAATAATTGCTGCTGCGATTTTGATTCCAACCGCAGCATTTGCGGGCCCTCCCCTGATTGAGATGCTTACTAGAACACCAATGACTGATGAACAAGTCAAGATGGATGAGGTTGGCAAAGCAACACTTGAAAAGCTGTATAGCGCATTTCCCGAAACAAAATCGTTTGAGATTATCGATGCAAGCTACGTTCAAGGTGTCCAAACAAGCATCACACTGCAGGAAAAAGGAGGAATCGGCAAAAAAATTACCCTTCATACAAACGGTACTACGGGTGAGATTGAACACGTGAATCAAGAGAATTGGGAGCCTAAGGAGAAGCCACTTATAACTTTAACCGATCAGGAAATCAAGTCGAAGGTAGATTATCTCATTGATAAAATGTATGGGAACATCGAAGAGTACGAGTTTACTATGGAGCATATGGAGAACCCAGATCAAAAAACATTGATGTTGAATTACACCAAAAAGGGATCAGAAGCACCGTTCTACCAGGTATTTGTTCAGGGCAATACAATTAGTGTTTCTCTGACTGGTGGAGATCCTACACCTTCAAACATTAAAGTAGAAGGTTTCTTCTCTACAAATGGTAAGCCTGATTATACTGCTGATGCCTTTTTAAACGATGAAAAACTGTTTTCTTTACTAAAAATTAGCCCGACAGAATTAAAACAAGAATTGTCAAATGGTAAATCTGTTGTGGAGATTGCAGCATCTAAAAATGTCTCTAAACAACAAGTGATTGATGTGATTGCAAAAACACAGGTTGAAGGACAAATTCAAGCTGAACAAAATGGAGAAATTCCTAAAAACAATCGTTCAAAGGAACAATTATTAAAAGCTATTGAACCGAAAGTATTACAAGTTATTGAACACAAAACTGAAACACCATGGTAGAAATAACAAGTCAAGGCAGATGAGGTTGACAAAAACATCGCTTGAGAAGCAGTTTAGCACATTTCCTGAAACAAAATCGTTTGTGATTTTCGATGAGCAACGTTTTAGTGGTGTATCCGTTGATTTATCAGAAATAATGAGTATTTACGCGTCTATCGAGAGTGGTGAAAAGTATTAAGAGTCCGTTATACTTAGCGTAAAAGAAACCGTCCGTTTTTAGAACAAATGGTATTTGTATAAAAAAATCAGAATTATCTTAACTCTGAAGTGAGAACTATTGGAATATCAATAGTTCTCACTTCATTTACATGTATTCAATGTAAACGTTACATTACGAAAGATATTTATAGTGACAGCTTTATCTTAGCTATTCCAGTCATTACTTTTCATGGCAAATTAGAAATGAAAAAGATTATGATGACTTACAAAAATCAAACGTGTTTGGTGATAAAGATAAACAGAAACGACTAGTATATGCCATTAAAGAAGGATTTGCATTGTTTGATTAGAGGCTGGTTTTATACCAGTCTTTTTTTTGCACTTACAAGCGTGAAATAGCTAAGAGAGTATAACTTACTTTTTTAAAAACACCTGTTTCAAGACAACTTAAGCATGACCTACAAAACCTTCTAAAGCCGATTATTATGTTTCGCAGAATTTGGTTTGTAACAACTCAACTTTGAACTGATACTACCGAATTGTTACTTTTAAAGACAACTCTTTGTGACCTTAAATAGCCATAACATTAATAAAGAACATTTCTTTTTCTTCGACTTCAAAATATTACCATTGCATTAAAGAAATTAAAAGGGTTACTAAAAATAAAGAACAATACTTATGTCACTCCCTCAGTTTAATACGTTTTTCTCACGAATACTCGCTTATTCGCAGGATTTCATTTTGACTTGAATTGTAATAACGGAAAGATATTAAGAGTCATGACAAGTTTTGTTAAATAAGGGCATGAGGAAATAGGGATTAGTAAAAAATCCCATATACTACCAGTATCATGCACGCATTCTCCACACAACCCCTGGAAGCTTTCCCTCCCATGTCTCAACGGGTCTTAGCCCTCTCATTCCTTCGTCACGCCTATCCAAGGGGTGGAGGCCGGTTTTGCTAACGGAACGGGTCGATGCCCTTTTGTGACATACATCCGGTACTCCGTGCTTTCTTTGAAATCCTACGAATAAGCCAATTTTCGTAAATAGCTAACCTTTTATAATTGTTAATCTTATAGTTTTATGCTGCTAGTTCTGTAATTGGAAATACTTTTTCAGGTGTGTATTCTAGTCCATTACGAGCCATTCCTACTAAGATTCTGGCTAATTTACCACACAATTTCATGATAGATTTGATCTTCTTTCGTTTTTTTACCTTAACATTGAGGGCATGAAGGGCTTTGAACTCAGCATTATTCATCACTAAAGCGATTGTTGCCATAAAGAGATATCGTCGAAGACGTGATCTTCCTCGTTTAGAAAGTACAATTTGACCTTTCCATTTTCCTGAACTTGCCTCAACCAGATGCAGTCCTGCATGACGTAACAGCGCATTTCCATGAGTAAACCCACTTAAATCACCTGATTCTCCTAGAATACCAGCTAGTGTTATAGGGCTAATCCCTTTAATGGCAAGCATTTTCTTTGCACAAGAGATTTGCATTAGAACTTCCGTTACTTCCTGTTCAATTGCTTCAAGTTGGGCTGTGGCAAGATCATATTCTTCAAGTAATTGTTGAAGATGGAGTTTATGGGCCTCAATTGCAATTTGAGTACCGACAGAGCGTTTGGCAAGGTCTATAAGCAAACGGGCCTTAGGTAAGCCTGCGTGTCGTTTCATTATTAATCTCCATTTGTTAACTATATCTTCTGGTTGTAGTCCACTCAATTCACCTGGAGTAGGAAAAGAGCGAAGTGTGGCAATGGCTCCTTTCAAAGTAATATCTTTAAACACTTGTTGTAACTCTGGAAACACGATTTCCACCCAACGATGGAGCTGATTTTTAGTAGTAACCAATCGTTTTACAACCACATCACGATTGGACATATATATCCGAAGTTTTTCAAAAGTTTCCGAGTTAGCACGAGTAAAAGCATAGTATCCGTTTTTGACCATATCTGCGATAACTAAGGCGTCCTTTATATCACTTTTAGATTGAGAGTTATCTCGATTTTCTTTATTCTTTTTAACTAGATGAGGATTGACTAAAACGACTTCTATATTGTGTTCTTTTAACCACTTTGATAAGTTCAACCAGTAATGTCCAGTCGGTTCCATACCGACAATGATTTTATCCAAACTATGCTCATTTAATAGATTATTAATCCAGTGTAATAACCTTTTAAAACCATCCTCGTGATTGCCGAAGGAAATAGGTTTTCCTAACACAATGCCTCGAAAATTTACCGATCGAGCAACGTGTACTTGTTGGCCAATATCTACCCCGACGACTAGATGTTGATCAGAAATTCGTTGAATGAGTTGATTTTGTTTTTGTTGCATTTTAAACTTCATAGTAGAGCTTCCTCCTTTAGGATGATGAGTTATTAGAGTGGTATCTATACTCTTATATCTTACTGAGGGGCTCTTTTTATTTCAAAGCTGAAAATTAACCATCTACAGGAATGCTAAAGGGCAGGTTAGTTGAAGAAGAAAGGTAATGTTTATGTTAATTATCAATATAAGTAAACTTGGTGCCTTTGTGTGATAAACTTCATATATATAATTACGGTTATAAAATCATAAATTTATCTAAATTTAATTTGGGATTGGTGGTGAATATAATATGATACTTCCTAATGGAATAACTGGATTCTGTAATTCAGTAGAAAATCAACCTCCAAAAGTTGATAGACAGCAATTTAAACAATTGTGTTACGATATTGTCATTCACAGTAGAGGGAAAATTGTAGATTTTAAGGAACCTGAATATCCAATGAACTTTTATAGTGTATATGTTCATTTGTTTAACAAGAACTTTTATATTCTACTTAATGAACATTATCCTTTTCTTGCTTTTAGTTCAAGTGTTGAATTCGGGAACATTAGATTTATTGATTTACCCAATTTTTCTGAGCAATTTACCCCATTTTACAAGGTATTACATACAGGCGAACTAAGTCTTCCACTAACTATGAGAAATGGTTCAAAAAAGGATGTCTACAAGACGATAATAATTTAAATAGTGCTGAATTAGATGAAATTAAATTTTGGAAACCAGAAACAGTGGGAGAGGTAATTTTTAATTATTGGGATTAGAAAAGGAAACGTTTTTTAACGGAGTTAATTATTTATGAATTATAATATCACTTAACGGGTGCAGAGGTACCGTCAGGAAGCGCATTTTCCTGACACTCCCCCCTTTCTGTTATGACACAATCAACAATTCGAGGAATAAAAGTCAAAATGAAAGGAGCGATCAATGCAAATATGTAGAACAGCTGTCAAAATCACCGCACGTTGATGGTTATTCCTCTTCCCGTAACAGAAGGGCTTCCTTTCCCATGACCGCAAGCTCAATTGTTTCAAGCGTTTTGCAATAATTCTCGAATATATCTCCATTCACATTGACTTCCTTATTAATATAGTCCAGAACATGCCAATCCTCAAACCAGTCGCCGCTTTCCGCATCTTCATGAGAAGTATTCGGCCAGGCGTATTTTAACAGTGGGCTGTACAACCGGTCGGCAGCGCCTTTTCTCAACTTACAATTCTTGACCCGAGGTTTATAAAGGGAACGGGGGAAAAATTCGTTTACATCGTTAAACAAATTGGGCCAATAATCTTTTCGTGAACCCGTATGGGGATGATCGTGCGCCCATTTCAAGATGCCTGCTGAAATATTTGTACGCTGAAAAAGGAGGGCATACAATCTTTTTCCGAATAAAATTCGTTCGTGAAGCGAAGTGAAATGGCGCGAGGTAGCGCCGGCAAGTAAGGCTTGTTTCCTATTTCCCTCTGCACAGTATGGAAAAAGAATGTGATTGAAACGCAAAAAATCATACAACTTGAAGCTAACCGTACCGGTTACGGTTTTTTTAAAATGATCATTTTGGATCACTCTTTTTTCCAAATAACTTTGTTCATTTATCACAGTTGCAATCGCAAGAGTGTAGGAATCCCCGCTGTTCCAAAAATAGCGCCACATCGTTTCCATAAAGGTGGAAATGTGAAAAAAGTGCAAAAGATGGAACATTTCCTGGTTGGCTTTCACACTTAGGTCATAAATCAAACACTGGGGATACACATCCTGAAAAATCAACCAGCTGCCGCGTTCCAAAAAAGAATAAATCGCCTTCTGATCTCTTACCGGCAGAAGTTTTGTCAGCAAATCCCCTTTTAAATCGGTCATGTTCCAGCCAACGTTCCTCGATACCATATGCCCAAGGAGGGCCCAATGGATTTCTGGACGCTCAAGATAAAAATTATAATAAGCCCGAGTCCGTGTAACATTGTTTTGATTATGTTGTTTTGTCTGTTCTCTTATATAGTGAATGCGTTGTTTATCGTTTTCGGATAAAGAGGGCAGGAGGCCGGAAGATTTACTTTTTAATTTTTTTATCAAATCCTTCTTTACATCCGAATAGGAATCAACCAAAAATACATCCTCCCTTATCAACATTTCATTTTAACTGCGTTTGATTCTCCCATTAAAGAAATGCATATTCATATTGCTAGAGGAATATGAATAAACCGTGAGTATTCGAAAGGGGGGGGACATGGGACATCGGGTACATG
>NZ_JBALMO010000192.1:441-7763 GCF_036963345.1 Bacillus sp. JJ722 | reverse complement strand
GGACATCGGGTACATGAGGAAATGAACCGAATCGTCGATCAGTTCATTAGGGACCAATCAGATGACGGATCCTGGCAATATCCTTTCGAGACCGGCATTGGAACAGACTGTCACATGATTATCTTATTGCGGACATTGGAGATAAATGATGAGGCGTTCATAAAAGAACTGGTGGAACGTATTGCAGGGAAACAGCAGAAAGATGGTTCATGGGGTTTGTTTTATGATGAAGGAAAAGGGAATCTTACGTCCACTGTGGAAGCTTATTATTCCCTTCTTTACTCCGGTTACCGGAATCGGGATGACCCGGATATCCAGGCAGCCAAGCGGTTTATCCTTGCCAACGGAGGAGCTACAGAAGTCCATATGCTTTTTAAAGTCCTGTTGGCTTTAACCGGACAGTGCGAGTGGCCGCCTTTTCCCATTAAGATTGAAGTGCTGCTTATACCAGACTCCTTTCCAATTAATCTTTTTGACTTCTCCATGTTTGGCAGAACGAACATCATACCGTTTCTGATTCTGGCCAATTTGGGTTTCAGCAGGAGAACGCAACGGTCTCCTGATCTCTCTGATTTGTATCTGAAAAAAGAAAATCGTTTTTTTACAGAAGATCCGGAATTCCGCTCGGTTATCCATTTGATTCAAAAAGGGATAAAAGGTCTGAAAGACTACCCCGGATACCTTAGCGGGTTAGCTTTAGATCGCGCCGAACAATATATGCTGGATAGAATAGAACAGGATGGCACCTTTTGTAATTATTTCGGTTCAACTTCTATGATGATTTTTGCCTTATTGGCGAGGGGATATTCGAATACACATCCGGTGATTACCCGTGCCTTGCAAGGCTTAAAAGCGATGGCCTGCCGGATTGATGGAGAACTTCACTGCCAATATGCGACGGCTACGGTCTGGAACACGACGTTAATCAGTTATGCTCTGCAAGAATCCGGAGTTCCTTATTCATCGAATACCGTCCATAAGGCAAACCGATATATCCTCTCCCGGCAACATGTCAAATACGGGGATTGGGTCATTCATGCACCAAACCAGTTGCCGGGAGGCTGGGGCTTTGAGGACATGAATACAATCCATCCGGATATTGACGACACAACGGCAGCACTAAGAGCGATTCGAACGTTAGCCATAGAAAGGGTGGATTGTCGACAGGCATGGGATCGGGGAATCAACTGGCTCATTTCCATGCAAAACAATGACGGTGGATGGGCGGCATTCGAAAAGAATGTAAATAAGAAAATATTGAACCTGTTACCGATCGAGGGCGGAAAAGATTTGTTGATTGATCCGTCGACGGTTGATTTAACGGGAAGGACATTAGAGTTTTTCGGGAACTATACCCATTTGGATTTTCATCATCCCATGGTGAAACGCGGGATTCGTTGGCTGTTAAAAAATCAAAAGTCGGATGGTTCTTGGGTAGGGCGCTGGGGCGTCTATATTTATGGCACATGGGCGGCTGTAACGGGAATGGTTGCGGTTGGAATTTCCCCGAATCATCCTGCCATTCTGAAGGCTGTAAACTGGTTAAAAGCCATTCAAAATCAAGACGGAGGGTGGGGAGAATCCTGTAAAAGTGATATCGAAAATTGTTATGTGCCGTTGGGCGAAAGTACCCGCACCCATACAGCATGGGCCCTTGACACACTTATCTCAGCCGCGGCTGAAGTCACACCTGACATTAAGCGCGGCGCAACTTTTTTAGTAGATGGAAAAGAAAAAGATTGGGCAAAGGCCTACCCGAAAGGAAGAGGAATGGCGGGAGCCTTTTATATCAATTATCATTGTTACGAATACGTTTTTCCGTTATTGGCCTTGGCCCATTATCATAAATTAGCTGAAGGGAGCTAAACAGGGATCTGTGGATTTAAATAGCTTCCATGTGACTTTTTGCATATTTTTAAAGTCTGTCCCATACAATGAACAAAACTACAACAAGCAGGAGGCAAATCATGCTTGAAACTTTCCGCCAATTTTTCGATCTTCATACAATCATTTGGTTGTTCCCAATCGTTTTTATTTTCCATGACTTAGAAGAGATCATAACCATTGAATCCTCCATGAAGTCAAGCAAAAATAGGTTTCAAAAATCTTCTTTCATCCAACTAATATTAAATATGAGGGAAAAACTAGGTTCGACCGCTGCCCAGCTTTCTGTTTCGGCTACTTGGATTTTATTGATTATTTCATTCACTACAGTGGTGACGGCCCATTTCACATTATATGGAGGGGGCTTTCTTTTATATACAGCTATTCTCAATTTATTTATTCTTCAGGCGATCATGCATATTGTTCAGTCCATCTTTTTCAAAGGCTACACACCTGGCATCATAACGGCGCTATTCCTTCTCATCCCTTACTGTCTTATTGCCTATGACAGATTGTTCGAATTCGGCCTGTTAGACGGGCATTTACTTTTTGCAAGTCTCCCCGTCAGCCTGCTCATGATCCCGATTTTTCTTGTTGGCAATCTTTTAGGCCGTTATTTTATTCACTAACTTATAAAAAAGTAGTTACAGGAGGTGAGTAAATTGCATGTTGTTATAACGGGAGGAAGCGGGTTTGTAGGTCAAGCCTTGACTCAGCTGTTGACTCAAAAAGGACATCGGGTAACCATATTAACGCGTCTTCCTGATCATAAAAGAACAAGTGAATTCGTTCATTATGTTAATTGGCTTTCTGCAGATCATCAACCTGAAAACGAACTTAAGGATGTCGATGCGATAGTCAATTTAGCCGGGGAATCAATTAATAGCGGACGGTGGATCCAAAGTAAAAAGGAGGCTATTTTGAATAGCCGTCTTACGGCCACAAAAGAGGTCATTCGAATTTTGAGACATCTTCATCCAAAGCCAAAAGTTCTTGTTAACGCTTCAGGTGTAAGTTACTACGGGATGTCAGACTTCAAAATGTTTAATGAGTTCTCCAAAAGTGACGCAAACGATTTTTTGGCCAGTGTTGTAAAGCGTTGGGAGAAAGAAGGGGCAATGGCGAAAGAATTGGGCGTTCGAACGGTCTTCGCGCGTTTCGGCATCATTCTGGGTCAAGATGGTGCCTTTCCACGAATGGTGCTATCGTATAAATTAGGTATTGGGGGGACAATAGGCAGTGGAATGCAATGGATTTCCTGGGTGCACATTCAAGATGCGGTTGAGATGGTTTACTTCGCTATTATTAATTCTGAAGTAGATGGACCCTTGAATGTGACCTCGCCACATCCAATACGCATGTCAACATTTGGACAGTCCATTGCAGACGTCCTTCACCGCCCATATTGGCTTCATGTTCCTGGGGTTGTAGTAAAAGTAGTACTTGGTGAAATGAGTCAGTTGGTGTTAAAAGGGCAGCGGGTACTCCCTCAAAAAGCACTTTACCACAATTACTCCTTTCAATTTCCATACGTACAAAGTGCACTTTCTGATATTCTAGGTTAAAGATACATTGCGCAGGTATGAAGAAGGAAACTTGTTATTAAGCTTTAGTCATGACAGTACGGCAGGCCCTCCCTGCTTTGAATAGCACGCTGTGTCCTTAATCAGCTGTTCATAGAAAACACTGACTGGCATTTGGCGGGAGCCTTTTTGCATATGGGGTACCGTCAGATAAACGCGGAATGTTGGCGGTAACCCAAAATAAAACAGTTATATGGAATTGGTGGTTTATATGAGATAACGCTTAAAGTGTGCCCTTACTATCGCGGTCATACTGATTAATACTAATAAATTATGTGAAATATGAATTTGCACCAAGCTTGGGTTTAGTGTGAAAATAAAAAAGCCCCTCTCACTTCGGGACTTGGAAAGTGAATAAGTTTGATATGAATAATATCTCTTAGAGCCCTTTAAAATCGGGCTTCTTTATAGATTAATTATATTAAGAATTGGACTGTGTGGTTACTTTCGTTTATTGAAACCGGAAAACCTGCAGGCGTTGTGGAATTCGGTATCAATGCTCCTCAACGAACTGCATTTTACGCAGTTGTAGAATCGATTAAGACTGGGGAAGGGAACCATTATCATTAAAATGCCGCGTGAAGGGGATGAGGCTTCTTGAAAGCGGCGCCATAATGTTTTATTAAAAGTCAAGATTTAAAGCAATGCACTTAATACATCAGTATTCTTTATACAATGTGCAACATTATAACAAGGTATTTTTAAGCTGAACTAATTTTTGTATTAGTTCAGCTTTTATTTGTGATTAAAGATATAACTTGGGATATTTATGAAATGGCAGTATAGTATAAGGGTGTATATGGTCAAGAACTTGCGGACACTTTGTACAAGAATTTGCAGACACTCATATATTTAAGGTAGTCTTATAATAAAGTTTCAATAAAATTAGGCAGATCACATTTAAATGTATTTTTAATATGGACAAGAATGTCCAGATGATTATAAAGAAACCTGAGTAAAATCAAGCATTATTCATTTACTGGGTAAAATCGAGATAGTCTACAACCTTCTAGTTCTTCTAACTGCACATTATCTACGATTTCCTTCGCAACCAATCGACTAATAACAGGAGATAACGTGATTGCGGAATGCATAACTGCTAAATAAAGTCCTTTTATTTGATCATGAAAACCAACAATGGGGTAGCCGTCTTTAGGCATTGGTCGCTTCCCTACTTGAATACTATCTAGCTCAAGATATTCTCCTTTTTTTAAATCATTTCGAAGGGTATCAAAAGCTCTTCTTCCAACCTCTTCCGGTCCGTTTTCTCCATGGTCATCCAAATAATCTTCAGCAGCAATTATAGTATTATCAGATAGTTGTCTTGCCTCAAATCTTGAATTAGAAATTAATGTGTGAATAAGCTTTTTTGGAGATTTCATACGAATAATAATAGAAGGTGATGACTCAACAGGAACATCTATACTAAGAGGCTTACAAAGCTCAGGTAAAGCTGTACCAGTTGCCAATACAATGACATCTGATTCTATAAAACCTTTTGAAGTATGTATGCCAACAACTTTAGCGTCCTTCTTTTTAATTTGTGTTACTTTTGTGTCGAATAATATATTTACCCCATTTTCTTGCGCTTTCTTTACTAAAAGATTAGTTAGAATATTAGGGTCTATTGCACCTTCTTTAAAAGCATATAGTGCTTCCTTTGGATATTCTTTTAAATGAGGTTCTAAGTCCGATACTTGCTGGCGAGTTATTTTTTCTATATAAGATTTATGGATGTTTACAGGAATTCCCCATGAAAGGGAGCCGTTCCAATCTACCTTTAATTCTGGGATCTCTTTTTCCAATACATGATATTCTGCTAATGAACCGTCATACAAATGTTGAAAGTTATCTGGAACACGCCCTGAAGGATTAATCCAAGCAAAGGAAGTTGATGTTACACCACATCCTGCTTTTGAATGGCTCTCAACTAAAGTGACATCCTGATTTTCCTTTGATAGATTATAAGCAATAGATGCACCAACAATCCCTGCACCAACAATTATAACCTTTTGCTTTCTAGTCATTACTTTCCCTCCTTGTTCTATTTGTATAATTTATAGTATACATTTAATCGTCGTCTAAACTCAGTTTACCCTCTTGCTCCATTAACAAAATTGCAAATGCTGTGAATTGTTTAGAGACGGATGCGAGATTAAAATGTATTTTGTTATTATCAATAGTTTTTTTCAATCGATTATAAACTAATATAAGAGTATGGGAATTCTTGTCTTTATTATACAAAGTCCTGAAGTTCTTGTCTTTATTATTGGACAAGAACTTCAGGACAAATTTTTAAGAATCGTTGTTTTAACTATGTTTCGATACAATTCAAATTCGAGTGATAATGTTAGACAAAATAAAAAATGTACACCACTAAATTTAATTTAGTAATGTACATTTTTATAATATGTGCAACATTATAAATAAGATATTGTGTAATGTAACATCATGGACAATTACTTGTCTTTAATATTACAGAGTAACACCAATTGGCTTATTATTTAGAGCAGCTCTCTATCAGGTGGAGGGATACTCGTTATTATAAAATAATTTTATTATAAATTGTTTCCGAAATTAGTAAGCCACTCATAGTAGTCGGCTTATCTTTTTTTATTCCACTTATCAAAAAATATTCATTAATTCTATTATAAATATATGCTGTATTTTGCAGAAAAAATATACACATAATTGCAGTTGCAAATACAGTGTATTTCAACTTGACACGGAGCCTCTATGAGCATACACTTCCAGCCAAGAAACCCAGTAGCCATAAGGCTTGGTTTTGCCATTTCAGGCTAGCTTGCCCACCTCTCCATGTAAAGTTGCAGCGTAATTTTGTCGTTGCAATACTCTGCACTTTTATTTCGCAAAACACATATGCTCAAAAATATTCTATTTCATCAGGACAAGCACACTTACAACTAATAGATAACAACCATATTATTAATAAGTAGGCATGTTAGTTGAATTTTGAAGGGAGAAAAATATATGGACAGAAACTGCTTAGAATTACAGAAAATAAGGAGAAAATTAAAACATTTATCTAGTTCATTAAGAAGTGATAATAACCTTGAAAGATATGAAAAAAAATTACAACAAATACTTGATGAAATAAAGCAAGTTAGATTACGTATTAATGAAATAAATAAAAATCCCTCCATTGAACCTTCTTTTGTAAATATACCTAACCATACTTATACTGAAACTAGTAGATTCTTATCTGAACAGGATCCTATCAATTTGAAGAAAAATAGAACTGATATGGATAATAAGCAATACGAAATTCTAATCAAAAACAATCATATTAATCCAATAAAAGTGAGTATCATCATGCCTACCTATAATAAAAATCACCAACTTTCCCTTTCTTTTTATGCTTTATCAAAACAAACATTTTCTAACATTGAATATGAAGTCATTCTTATTGATGATTGTTCTACAGATGAAACACCAATTCTTCTTAAAGAAATAGATGTTCCATTTAAATTAAAATACATCCGTCTTAAAAAAAATAAAGGTCGGTCTTTTACACGTAATATTGGAATAAAGCATTCAGAAGGAGAAATTATAATCTTTTTAGATGGAGAAATGTTAGTCCCTCCAAAGTTTATAGAAAATCACTATAGACATCATGTAGAGGAACTCAATCTAGTAGTTACTGGGGCTATGCATTATGAAGGCCTGTATACTTTTATTTTTCCAGAATATAATACAGACCAATGGATATTACTAGATAGTTTAGCGAAAAATAATTCACATTATTTTAAAAGATATATGGAGTTTAAACATAGTCATGATAAAAAATGGAATGCTCCATATCAACTCATTACAAAAGATGATATTGATAACGAC
>NZ_JBALMO010000192.1:0-403 GCF_036963345.1 Bacillus sp. JJ722 | reverse complement strand
ACGACTATTTTAGAGCTCTGTCATTTCCTAATCGTTATTTTCTTAATAGTGGTGTTAAACATTTCGAAAATAACTTAAGTGAGTTTAAGTTACCTTATATTGCATTTTTAAGTGGCAATGTATCAGTAAGAAAGGAACAATTAGATAAAGTTGGTTGCTTTGATGAGAGCTTTGTAGGATACGGAGCAGAAGATTGGGAGATAGGATATCGTTTGTATAAAAACGGATTACAATTTGTATTAGATCCATCGACATTTGCATACCATCAAGAACATCCTATTTCAACAGAAAAAGTTAAAGAGCAATGGGGCAACCATTATAGACTAATAAAGAAACATCCGAATATTGATATTCTTATTTTAGCTTTGGAATGGAGAGGATTGTCATTCCTTCACATGCATGA
>NZ_JBALMO010000191.1:902-3518 GCF_036963345.1 Bacillus sp. JJ722 | reverse complement strand
GGAATAACATGATCTACAGATATTTCGTTATCTACTATATTTTCACCGCAATAAAAACAATTACGCTTCCCATCTTCAAACATAAATCTAAGTGCTGATGGAACTTTTTTAATGATGCACGTTTAATGTTATTTTCATCGATTGCCCTTACTTTCCTTGAAATCCGTGGACTATAGTTAAATCCCTCTAACATTTGTGTCCATCTGTAATTAATAACAGTAAATAAAATATCACTATACTCCTTAATTGTTAGTATATCATTTCTATTAAAAGTCATATATTTCGTATGTTTCACGGTTAAGTTTCTTAAAACGCCAACAAACATCTTGTTTTAAGGTTTTAGCAATGTTTTTTACTGTTATTTTATATTCATCAGCTAACCCAATCGAAGTAAAGTCTATCTTTTCGAACCTTTTTGGTTGTACGGATTGCTTCTTATTAAAAAACAAGGCAATTAAATGTTTTGTAGAAGTAATCATTTCGGGTGGTTTTTTGATGTTTGGGCTTTGTATTAAATCAAAGTAAATGGTTTGATTCCAATAATACTTTAAACATAGTTTTGCAATTTCGTTAAAATCAAAAGTTATTTCATCTTCTTTCATCTCATGAGTATCCACTATTAATTCTACTAGTGCTTTTGCCCATGCCATTTTGTATGTATTATCAAAGCTGCAATTTAAGGTATTCCATTGTTTAATGTAATTGTCCATTGGGAGAAATCATTCCCACTTTTTATTTTTAATAAATATATCTGAATTTCAAAAGTGTTCTTGGAACAACTCTGAATATATATCCCTCATTCTTTTCAATAACCTAATAAACTAATGTTGTAAATTATCATATTTATCTCAAAACTAGTAGGATAGACTAAACACATATTAATTTTGTTGTGACCCTAACTCATCATTATTGAAATGCTATGTCGATGTAATTTAGATAGTTTTAATATATCTTCTTTACTGATTGAATTAGTAGCTATTAATTTATCGTAAATTTCCGATACTATAGCATCATTTTTGGACTGTAAAATAGGATGGGACTGTGTTGCAATAAAATAGTATTCTGAATGAAATTTTCTGATTCGAATTTGCGCTTCACCCTCTAAACGAACACTCTTACCTTCAATTTCAGCTATACCATCATCATATTCATCTATAGTAATATATCTGTCCTTAAACCAAGCAGCTTCTGCCCAACCAACTCCGCCATGTTCACCATATATTTCGAAATTAGGCATTGGCTTCGTTTTGATTATAAAGAACTGATGGTCTAATGAATAAGTATTTTTTAATACCCATACCTTTTCAATATGTATTTCTATATNNATATTATCCATTATCCATGTGTGTTCACTCACCTTGTACAATTGTTTAGAAATTTGAGAATTACTAAATCCTTGCGTCCACCAAAGATTTGTTTCGTCAATCAACTTATTAATCTCTTGAATAATTACATTAATTTTCATTTCACTATCTGTCTCAATTAATCCTCTTTTCCCTGGAAAACAATATAATAAGGCGTCATCGAATCTTCTCAATTCATCAATTACTCTGTCTATTTTCTTTTGATTTCTTACAATTTCATTCTTTTCTTGTATATTTTTTTGTATATATTCGGATACTATTTCAATACTTTGAGGGCGATCTTTAGGATCTCGATTAAGCATCATACTAATTACTGGCTCTATTATGTCAAATGATAGATCAACAGTTGTTAATGAATCTCTATTCCCTTTTGCAACCCCACCAGTAATATACCAAGTAATAATTTGTCCTAATGCAAATATATCCATTGTCGTATGTGGCTTAGTTCCTTTAATAAATTGTTCAGGTGCAGAAAAATCAAAGTTTGCCATTCTATCTTCTTTTTTAGTATGAAGAAATCTATCATAAATTTCAGGATCAAACCATGAAATTCCGAAGTCAGCTAAAATCATTTCTCCATTTTCAGATACTAAAATATTTTCTGGTTTTAAATCTCGATGAATAATACTCCTATCATGAATAACAGATACAATTCTTAATAAATTTTGTAAGACTGAATTTAAGTCTTCATAGTTCTGAATAGAATTAATTTCTCTCCAAGTTTTTAAAGTATGTGGGAACTTTTTCATCAACATATAGGGGAATTGTTGTTCACCAATATCTATATGCCCAAAATAGTATATGGGTACAACGGCTTTTGTTTCGGCCAATTGAACAATTTCCCTAAATTCTGTTACAAATCTATGGTATTTTGAAGAATTTCTTTTCGCCGCTAATACCTTTAATGCAACTTCATTCTTTCCGAACTCGACATTATAAACCAGTGCATTTCCACCTTCACCAATCTTTTCTTTTACCAGAATAACACCTAAATCAGAATCTATTGTTTTTTTACTTTTTAAGAAACTAGAAATTTGTTTTTTCATGTCTTGAACACTCAATACAAATCAACCTCTTTTTCATTCTTAAAATTTTTCAAAAAGAAAAAATGAACCACCATTATTAAAAAGATTAACTCCTTCTAACTAATTTGGATGATAGTCATTAAAACAACTAATAACTACTATAATTAAAAGGGTATTTATCGAAAGTATCATTCTACAGATTTTCATATTTGTCGTCCTTTTCAACC
>NZ_JBALMO010000191.1:0-881 GCF_036963345.1 Bacillus sp. JJ722 | reverse complement strand
AACTTACAGGCCATCAAAAATGTTTCATACAGACCGAGGTAGAGAGTTTGATAATCAACTAATATCAGAGGCTTTAGAAACATTCAGCATTCAACGTTTACTGAATCCTTACGATAATGCCGTGGCCGAAACCATGTTTAAGGTGTTTAAAACAGAATTTGCAAATAGTGCGGACTTCCATTCTCTTGAACAGTTCGTACTTGAACTTGATGATTATGTTCATTGGTTTAACAACATTCGTATTCACGGAACATTGGATTATCAAACATCAGTAGAATTTAAGCAGCAATCCTTATAAAAGTTGTCCAGTTTAGTGTTGAAATTCCAGTATAACTTAAATATTGTTCCATATTCTATTAACTTAAGTCTATTATTATGTGATATAAAAATACTTCTTTACTATTTCTTAAATGATTAGTTTTACAAACTCTTAAATTCGTATAATCATATCCTTCCACTTCTTCAAAGTTAATAAAATCATAAGGATAGCTATATTTTTGTATATAGCTAATATACCTTTGGCAGAATTCAACAAAATTTTTAGACGTTGAATACACTAATATATAATTACATTTAAGCCCCGTCGTATCATAACCAAATATTTTATCTAAATGTAAATCTAAATAGTCTTTTTTCAACGAATCTAAATTTAAAGCCTCAATTATCGCAAATGGTTCTCCACTTTTCTTATTTATAAAAATATCTATTTCACCGGACGTTTTTCCCGCTCTTGATTTTCCCCATAAAGTTTGATCTTTATTAGTATAGCCTGCCATATTCAATAAAGAAGATAGAAAAGTATTTCTCTCATTTTCTGAAGCACCCCTATAGATCTGATTTCCTTGCATATTAATACAAGAGCTTATAATACAATCTAAAAG
>NZ_JBALMO010000190.1:1175-1463 GCF_036963345.1 Bacillus sp. JJ722 | reverse complement strand
AATTTGATATTGTAGTACTTTTAGCTGTGAACCAGTTAGATCTCCGAAAAATTTCTTAATAAGATCGCACCGTTGTATATACCATTGAATTGACGGAAGTTCTTTAATTGATGATTCGAATTTTTCTATAGAAAGATTAGTAATATAATAGTGCTTGTCAATAGTCTTTAAATCCATGCTTTTTTTACTTTTAAACTCAATAAATCCCATGCTCTTTAGAAAACTAATTACATCATCAATATCTTCATAAGCACCAAAGAAAAACCTTTCCATTTCGAGCCGCCTAAT
>NZ_JBALMO010000190.1:0-1116 GCF_036963345.1 Bacillus sp. JJ722 | reverse complement strand
TTAAAAACTTTCTTATATAGGTTGGATTCGTGATCCTTAACTTCTTCGGAAAATATGTAAAGAATAAGAAAAATTCTAATTCTATCTTTATAAATCCTTATATTTTCAAATTCTTCTAGGTTTGCATTTTGAGACACTATATTACCCCCAACAACACATATTAAATACCAACTTCTCAGTAACTATAGTCCTATTTTACAACTATTATTGATAGCTCTCAATCTTAATTACAATTTCATACAATAGTGGATAAGCCGTTTCAGAACGGAAAAGATTTATCAGCCCTTATCTGTTCCATTACACCTTAATCATTTACAATTTGAATATTAATTAGAAGGACACTTCCTTTTAAATCACACCCATTATATGATTGAATTTTTTATTTTCTTTATTTATTGTTAATAAAAGTGCATTTACTACTTGTAATCACATAGCACTCAATTGTTCATGATAGCGACGCCAAAAAGTTTAAATATCCTGTTAATTGATCTTTCTTTACCTTTCTTTTCAATATAATAATAAATCTATAAGAAGGTTAATATGATGTTTATCCAAGAATGATTTACTCTATTTTGATGTGAGCGAAAGTAATTTGGTATGTTATAATAAGAAGATTATTAATGGATTTGATAGTTAGGGGAGAAATCATCAATAATGGATAGAAAAAGTACTAACAGGCTTTACGTTGAATTACTTGAAGGCAATCTTGAAAAAATTCTAAGTGAATTAGATTTAGTCTATAAATTAACTCATAATGATGAGAGGAAAAGAGGCTCTTTTTACCGATACTTCAAATTAAGGTGCTAACCCAATCGAAGTAAAGTCTATCTTTTCGAGCCTTACAGGTTGTACGGATTGCTTCTTGTTAAAAAAACAACTTAATTAATTGTTTTGTAGAAGTAATCATATCAGGTGTTTTTTGATGTTTGGACTTTGTATTAAATCAAAGTAAATGGTTTGATTCCAATAATACTTTAACCATCGTTTTGCAATATCATAAAAATCAAAAGCTACTTTATCTTCTTTCATTTTATTAGTATTTACTGTTAATTCTACTAGTGCTTTTAACCATCCCATTTTGTATGTATTATCAAAGTTGCAATTTAAAATTAGGGT
>NZ_JBALMO010000189.1:5307-7966 GCF_036963345.1 Bacillus sp. JJ722 | reverse complement strand
GGTTTTGTTCGTTTATAATGGAATATTTCCATGTTTTTTATATGGTCTTGTTTCTTTTTTGTTACGTAACATATCAAGAGCTTGAATAATTTTTATTCTTGTCTCACGAGGATCGATAACATCATCAACCATACCTTGACTAGCTGCAACATATGGATTTGCGAATTTTTGACGATACTCTTCGATTTTTTTCGCTCTTGTTTCTTCTGGATTTTCACTATTCTGAATTTCACGAGCGAAAATAATGTTCGCTGCGCCTTCTGAACCCATTACCGCAATCTCCGCATTTGGCCAAGCGAAGACAATGTCAGCACCAATTGATTTACTATTTAGTGCAACATACGCACCGCCATATGCTTTACGAAGAATGACAGTTAATTTAGGAACTGTTGCTTCAGAATAAGCATAAAGAATTTTAGCACCATGACGTATAATTCCACCATGCTCTTGCTTAACTCCAGGGAAGAATCCTGTCACATCCTCAAATGTAATCAGAGGAATATTGAAAGAGTCACAGAAACGAATAAAACGTGCTGCTTTATCAGATGAATCAATATCTAAACCACCAGCAAGGAACTTCGGTTGGTTACAAATTAAACCAACAGATTGTCCTTTCACTCTAGCAAAACCAACAACTACGTTACGAGCGAAGTCTTTATGAACTTCCATGAAACTTCCGTCATCCACTACTTGTTCAACTACTTTTCGAACATCGTACGGTCTTGTACCTTCAATAGGAACAACATCAGTTAATTCTGGACGATAATCGTCTTCTTCGTTATAAGATTCCACAAGCGGTTTCTCTGTATTATTCTGTGGTAAATAGCTTAATAATGCACGTACATTTTGTAGTACTTCTTCTTCAGAAGGAGCTTTAAAATGAGCAGCACCACTAATGCTGTTGTGTACTTTCGCACCACCTAAGCCTTCAGAGCTGATTTTCTCACCTGTAACTGTTTCAATTACCTTTGGCCCAGTAATAAACATTTGGCTCGTTTTCTCAACCATGAATACAAAGTCAGTGATTGCAGGAGAATATACAGCACCACCAGCACACGGTCCCATGATTACAGAGATTTGCGGAATAACACCAGAATAAATCGAGTTACGATAGAAGATATGACCGTATCCATCCAGTGATAATACACCTTCTTGAATACGAGCACCACCTGAATCATTTAATCCAATAAATGGCGCCCCATTCTTCGCAGCTAAATCCATAACATTCGCAATTTTCTTCGCGTGCATTTCTCCAAGTGCTCCGCCAAACACAGTGAAATCTTGTGAGAATAAATAGATGTCACGACCGTTTACTTTCCCATATCCAGTTACAACTCCATCTCCTGGTCCATCTACTTCATCAAGACCGAAGTCAACGCAACGATGTTCGATAAATGGCCCAATTTCAACAAATGTACCTGGGTCAATAAGCAAATCAATTCTTTCCCTAGCAGTTAACTTGCCTTTTTCATGTTGCTTTTCGATTTTTAAATCCCCGCCACCAAGTTCTACTTCACGCTTTCTATCATATAAATCATTAATTTTATCGTAAATATCAATCATCAGTGTTCCTCCCCTTGTCCGTCTCGTTCGCAAAACTCAAATAATACCCCGCCTGTTGATTTAGGATGGAGGAATGCTACTTTTGCATTATGTGCCCCATTCTTTGGTTCATCATTTATCATTTTAATTCCTTTAGCTTTCACTTCATCAATACGTCCTTGAATGTCTTTCACACCAAGAGCAAGATGGTGAATGCCTTCCCCACGTTTACTAATAAACTTTGCAACTGGGCTGTCTTCAGATAATGGTTCAAGTAACTCTAATCTTGTATTACCAGCATTTAGAAAGGCTACAGTAACTCCTTGACTCTCTACTGTTTCGCATCCTTCTAAATTCATACCTAGAACATCACGATAGTATTCTAAAGACTGATCGATTGACTTTACCGCGATACCAATATGGTCGATTTTCTCTATCATTGACCTTCCCCCATTTTCCCCCTGATTAATTGCAAACAATATATAATTCTACAAAATTCGCAATTTCCCTTCTCTTTTATCTATATTTTAACAATTAAATAATTACACTCCACTATTATAAAACAATAAACAACTCTCCCAAACTATTATAATACAATAAATTAAAATATTAAAATAATATGCATTATTCACTTTATTAAAAATTCGACTGTAAACTATTTCAAAGACTTGTTTTGTTTTTGTAGAGAAGGTAGAATAAATCTAAGTAATTAACTCATAAAGGAAGGTCTAAATGAAGGGAAAAAAAATCCAAAAAATCGCTGTATATATGATGATTATTATGATGTTACTATCTACTGTCCTTGCAGGAGTTGCATTCCTTTTCTAATCTAAGTGTAATTATTAATAAAACCTGCAAACCATTCAACAATGTATGGTTTGCAGGTTTCTTGCTTCTATAACAAAAAAGTACCTGATCATTCAGGTACTCTTTTTCTTACTTATTCAATACCCAGTATTCTTCCTGCTCCTGCAACCCTTTTAGTTACACCTATATCTTCTTTACTTGGCTGTGTATCATAAGAAAGATGATTGTGAGCCATGATGATTGAAGCCCCGTTATTTTATAGCTCAAAATTCGTTCAATTAGTTGATTTTGTTTTTCATGCATTTAAACT
>NZ_JBALMO010000189.1:540-5202 GCF_036963345.1 Bacillus sp. JJ722 | reverse complement strand
TTGATCTTCTGCTATTGCAAGGACTTATTTAAGGATTAAGTGCTCTCGCAATTGCGGCCACATAGCTTTGGCTGGCACGCTGGCTCACTTCTGCTTCCGGTACTAACACTTCAAAGGAGTGATAACTGCCGGGATACAGATGAAACTCGACGTCTACACCCGCTTCCGCAAGGCGCGTCACATAATCGATTGTCTCATCTCGGAACAGATCGAGCTGACCTACACATGTATAGGTCGGCGGCAGCCCCGCCAAACTTTCCGCTCTCGACGGTACCGCATATGGGGATACCTCGATATCGTCGGCACCCTCGCCCAAGTACATGCTCCAGGCTGTTAAATTGTTCGTTCGGTTCCAGGTTGCGTTATCAGCCATAATTTCATGGCTCGATGCCGTCATATTGCGGTTGTCGATCATCGGATACAAAGGCATTTGGAAGATGAGATTTGGCCCCCCTTTGTCGCGAGCCATTAAAGCAAGCGCTGCGGTCAGACCGCCACCCCCGCTTGCACCGGCAATCGCGACCCGATCCACATCGATGCCCAGCAACTCGGCTTCGTCCGTCATCCACGTCAAGCCAGCATAACAATCATTGATGGCAGCTGGATACGGGTGCACAGGAGCAAGGCGATAATCGACCGATACGACAACGCAATTAGCCGCCTGTACGAAGCGCTCGCACAAAGTGTCATCCATATCGGGATGTCCCATGACATAGCCTCCCCCGTGAATCCATAGAATGGCAGGAAGCTTAGCTCCAGATTGCTGGGCGGGCTCGTAGATTTTAACCAGCATCTCGTCTGCTGCGCCCGGAATCATCCGGCTTGTCGTATGTACGTGCTCTGACTTCTCAATTGGAGGATTTGACAACAAGCTCCTGCTCCACTCTAGATTTTTCTCCAGTTGAAAACCTGGAAATAGTGCTAATGTCGACCTTAACTCCGGCAATACCCTACTATCAAAATTCATGTCTAATTCCTCCTATAATTAAATACCCTCTAGAATCAATTGTGGTTTTATGAATCAAAATTGAATGATGATCCATTCTCCATCTCGGCTTCCCACTTGGTTATTTCCTCTCGAACCCGAGGCGCTACCTCTGTTCCTAGCAGCTCAATAGCTCTCATCACTTGGTCATGCGGCATAGTGCTTAACGGTACATACATCATAAAGCGTGTTATGCCTAGATTTTTGCGAAGGTGAATAATCTTTTGGGCAACCGTTTCTGGATCACCAACATACAGTGCACCTTCAAAGCTGCGCGCGGCATCAAAGCTAGAACGGTCATAATGCGCCCAGCCTCGCTCCTTGCCGAGTTTATTCATGCCTGCCTGGGTAGATGGGAAAAATGTATCTGCCGCTGTTTCAGTATTCTCTGCAATAAATCCTATCGAATGCGATCCAACTTTAATACGCGATTTGTCATGGCCAGCGTGCGCTGCCGCTTTCTTATAAAGCTGCACGAGCGGTTCAAACTGCATCGGATTTCCGCCAATGATCGCCAGCATCAGTGGCAGTCCTAGCAAACCAGCACGGATAGCAGACTCCTGATTCCCCCCACTCCCAACCCATATCGGTAAAGGATTCTGAACGGGCCTTGGATAAATGCCCAAATTGTTAATCGCTGGCCGATGCCTGCCATTCCAGGTTACTTTTTCGGACCCCTGTATTTTAAGGAGCAATTCCAAATGTTCTTCAAACAGCTCCTCATAGTCATTCAGGTCATAACCAAACAATGGAAAAGATTCAATAAAGGAGCCTCTGCCAGCCATAATCTCCGCACGTCCATTTGAAATACCATCCAGCGTAGAAAAATCCTGAAAAACACGCACCGGATCGGCAGAAGAAAGCACCGTCACTGCACTAGTCAGCAGAATCCGTTTTGTCTGTGAGGCAGCCGCAGACAACACAACGGCTGGTGAAGATGCCGCATAATCTTCCCGATGATGCTCACCTACGCCAAACACATCAAGTCCCACCTGATCAGCAAGGACAATTTCCTCTACCACTTCACGCAATCGCTGTGCGTGACTCATCACTTTACCAGTCTGAATATCCGGCTTTGTTTCTACAAACGAAGTAATACCTATTTCCATGTGCAATCTCTCCCATTTCAAATTTTTCTCTGTCAATAGCTTTGATAACAACTGTCATATATCTTCATTACGAACCAGTATTCATTTTTTCTATTTCAGGTTGCTGTGTAGCTCAGATTCATGATATTGAATCTGGATATGATAAGACTCAGACTTTTTTTAATGCGGAAGCTGTAGCGCGGCTGGTCATTGCCCAAAATAGAAGAGCCAAAGCACTAACAGAGGCCCCGAGCAAGCATACTCCTTCCCAGCCATAGTGAGCATACATTTTGGTTGAAGCAATTGAACCGCTAGCACTGCCGATAGAATAGAACACCATGTACCCTGCAGTAAGCCGACTACGTGCCTCTGTACGTAATGGAAGGATCATAGTTTGATTAGTGACATGTATGGCCTGCACTGCCAAATCAAGCAATACAATACCTATAACTAATGCGAATAGCGACTGCTCTGTATAGCTGATGAACAGCCATGAAATCAACAACAGGATTAAAGCAATGCCCGTCGTTCTCTGTCCATAACCTCGATCAGCCAGCTTCCCAGCTCGTGCTGCAGATAACGCTCCAGCCACTCCTGCAAGACCAAACGCTCCTATTGCACTGTGTGAAAGAGATAATGGCGGCGTGCTAAGGGGCAGTACGAGAGAAGTCCACAAAATGCTGAAATCAGCAAAAATCAGAAGGCCCAAAACAGAGCGAATGCGTAACATCCGTTCTTGTTTAAACAACATAAGCACCGTTCCAAGCAACTTAGGATAGGACAGTGACTTTACCTCGCGCTCAACATTGGGCAACACCCTAAAAAACATACAAACCATAAAAATCATCAGCCCAGCAGAGACCAGATATACGGACCGCCAGCCCGCAAGATCCGTTAATATTCCCGCAATTGACCGCGCAAGAAGTATGCCGATTACAATCCCGCTTGTTACAACACCAACGACACGCCCTCGTTCGCCAGGGGCAGCCATCGTTGCCGCGAACGCCACAAGAGTCTGAGTCACAACCGCAAGCAGTCCCACCAAAGCCATACCTACGATTAGTACCGTGCTGGTGGAGGCAGTTCCAACTATAACCAAAGCTATTATGGATAAAAACATCTGGCCGATAATCAATCGGCGCTGATTCAGCAAATCTCCAAGCGGTACCAGCAGCAGCAACCCCAATCCATAAAAGATCTGAGTGATGGTAATAACAATGCCAATAATGGAATGGTCAATACCAAACTCACTCGATAGCTGATCAAGTAGCGGCTGTGCGAAGTAGATATTGGCGACTGAAATCCCACAGGCAGCCGCAAACAATAGTGTCACATAGCGAGACATTGAAGATCCATGTTCAGAGTCAGATGCTATAAACCTCTCCTTTGAAGAATCCTCCTTTATCTCGGCATTGACTGCTATTTTTACTTGAGCCTTCTCCATTTTGTACACCCCTTAATCTCCATTAATTTTAAATGCTGAGCGAAATAACGTACCGTTCAGTACGATATTTCGCTCAATAAATATAATCTATAGAAATTATTAATGTCAATTAATATATTTTATTTAGAATGTTATATCTTAATATTTAGAGTTCTATCGTTATGATAAAGTAACCCACATTTGACAATTAAAACAGCTAATTATATATTTATAATATACTAATCAGTACGTAATCAAAGGCAATTGCAGTTTATACGATCTGATTATTAAACCATTTAAAAAATCAAGAGTAACGAGAGGTATTGATTATGGGACGAACTCGGGAATTTGACGAAGAAAAAGTATTAGATGCAGCTATGCAACTATTTTGGGAAAAGGGATATGAAGCTACCTCTTTAAGCGATTTAACTTCCAGAATGGGAGTTCAACGACCAAGTATATACTCAGCCTTTGGAGGCAAAAAAGAATTGTTCGAAGCCGCGCTACGCAAGTACACGATGTCTCGTGCTTCTGATGTCCGAACCAGACTTCAAAATAGTCCATCTGTAAAGGAAGCTTTTCAAACTTTTTTTGAAAGTGTGGTTGCTGAGGAATATACAGAAAGTCAAAGCCGAGGATGCTTTTGCATAAATACAATGGTGGAACTTGCGCCTCATGATGAGAAATTTGAAATTCTTACAAGGGAACATCAAATGTACCTTTCAGTCATATTTCAAGAAACCATTGAACGAGGTATACAATCAGGTGAGCTCAAGAGCGATGTAAACGCGAAGGCTTTATCACAGGCGCTAATCGTATCGTTAATTGGACTAACCGTAATAATGAAATCTCGTCCAGAACGATCATTTGTTGATAATACGATTAAAGTGATACTTACGTTGCTTAATTAACCCGGAATGAGTTCAATTTTTATATGTCCGGTTATATGGGTCTAAAACTTTATTTTCTTCTACTTCTAACATCTGAAACCATACACACTTGAAGTACCATCCGTGTGGCCAGGATGAAGCCTAGTACAACAAATAACAGGGCCTACCCCTTAGAATGGAGCAAACGAGTGTTTTCCAGATATCTTATTTAAGGTTGATTTATACAAGGTTACCATCTAATGTATAACGGATTAGGCCCGTCATGCGATGGGAAGA
>NZ_JBALMO010000189.1:0-477 GCF_036963345.1 Bacillus sp. JJ722 | reverse complement strand
TAAACATCGTGACTTTATTGCTGCCAACCTATATGTAGAATAACAACTCTTACTCCTACTATAATTGAAAAAATAAGCCATCTACTTAGAATGCATTACAACATATTAAAATTTATCATAAATACTACCGTTAAATAGTGAAACTATATCACCAATTGCTCCTATACATGCGAATAAGAAATAGTAACTGGCTGTTGAAATTTCCTTGCTAAAAAGTTCTTTAAATGCCTGAATAAAAATCTGTTCAAACTTAAACCAACTAAGTACCCAAGCAATTATAATAAAACTAACAATTGTCATTCGGGTTAATCCTCCAACATATTCTTTGACTCCTTCAACTATAACAAAGAATAGTCATGTATTGGAGGTTTTTAAAATACATGGAAAATTCAACAAACTTATGCTGTTACACCCGTAGTTCAAGAGAGTTCTCAATTTATATCCCATAAATAAATTGGAGACTTTTCATTATTAAAA
>NZ_JBALMO010000188.1:8428-8637 GCF_036963345.1 Bacillus sp. JJ722 | reverse complement strand
ATTTGTTTTAATAGGATTGTGTCTAATGTAGGAGAACCTTCATTTCCAATTTGTGAGAAGTTACGAATCGTGTTATTCACATCTCTTTCTACAAAACCATTTGTCCCTGGAATGCAGATGTTTTTCTTCGCCATTAATGCCGCTTGAACTGCTGCCCCTGAACATGTAGAAACTTTCATAGCACAACCTGCTTTTGCGCCATCACAAAG
>NZ_JBALMO010000188.1:0-8368 GCF_036963345.1 Bacillus sp. JJ722 | reverse complement strand
CGCCATCACAAAGCATACCTGTAACATTTCCTAGCGTGTTTTGAATTGCAAAGTACATTTGTTCTTTCGTTCCATCTAACAAGTAAGTAATTGCGGCTGCAGAACTTGCTCCCGCAATTGTTACACCACAAAGTGCAGATAAACGTCCGAATTGATACTTCACAAAGATGGCAATCAAATGACTTAGTGCAACAGCACGAATTGTTTTCTCTTCGTCTGCACCAAGCTTTTCGGCAGCAGCTACTACAGGAAGGGTTACCGCAATACCTTGGTTACCACTACCAGAGTTCGCCATTACAGGAAGGGTTGCTCCACCCATACGAGCATCTGAACCGGCAGCAGCATAGCTCATAGCACGACTCGCTAAATCATCTGACAGCATTCCTTCTTCTACTTGTTCTTTAATTGATTTACCTACTTGCATTCCATAAGCATTTTCTAAACCATGTTTTGCAACCGCCATGTTCATTTCAATGCTTTTCTTAACAAGATTTAATGAAGAAAGTGGACAGTTTAAGCAAAAGCCTACGATTTCATCTAATGTAAATGATTCATCTTTCTTTCTATCTTCTGTTGATTCTTCTTTAGATTGCTCTTCACATTGTTCAACGTCATTTACTTTAATAGAAGTAATGTTTGTATGATCGTCCTCGATTAAGACAATTACTTTTTCATTTTTCGTTTCAACCGTCACTTCGATGACTAATACTTCTGGTGTGTTTGCTTCAGTAACTGTAACTCTACCTGCATCACACATAGCAACTGCTTCATTTTCTTGAGCCTCGGTAGCATCTTCAATTAAAGAGAGTTTCTTATGTGATTCTTTTACGATTGCACCAAGCGCACCCACAAATGCAATACCCGTATTTTGACAGCCAGGAATAGCAACCGCCATAGCATTCTTGATTACGTTTCGACTGCAAGAAAGCTCCATCATTTCGATCGGTGCAGTCGTATGCTCAGCAGCAACTGCTGCTGCATAAGCGATCGCAATGGGCTCTGTACATCCAACCGCAACAATTAGTTCTTTCTCAAGCACATATTTTAAATCCCTGTATTTCATGTAATCCCCTCAACTTCATTTAAAGTAGTTCAGTTGCTCTTATTTTCCCCTTCATTTAAGAAGATATTTTCACTAAAATATCCATGTTACATTTTTCACATTAGGTTTAACAAAAAATTTATTGTAAGAAGCGTAATACAACTTTCGTTTTTTCACTGTATCAATAAATTATCTTGGCCTTTACTAAGTAAACGCCTCTCTTAATAGAAAGGCGCCTTTAAAACTTTATCAACATAATAATATTTTATCAACTGTAAATATATCGATAAAGATAAGGTTTACATACAAATAATCTTTCAATTCTGTAAGAGTTCTGTCATGTGATTCGATACTTATACATCATCGTAGTAGTATATAATAAAATAAACCTTTAAGCAGTTGGTGGTTTCTCCACCGTTATACATTTATGCAATCCATCACTTAAAGATTAAAAATAAACAGAGGTACTAAATATGAAAAGATTAATCAAAAAACTAATTAAACTCTTTTTCATCATTGTTCTCATCGGTGTGTCTATAATAATCGGGCTAGGTTATGGAAAATACAAAATGGCTATAAATGAAATTCCTTTGACTGAGAAAGTTGAATCCATAACAGAAAAACCTTCCTATTCACTTACTAAAGATATTAGCCCTGATTTTCTTCAAGCAATTGTTGCGGTTGAAGATCATCGTTTCTATGAACATGGTCCAATTGATATTATCGGACTCACAAGAGCAACCGTTGTTAATACTATGAAAGGTGAAATCGTACAAGGTGGAAGCACATTAACACAACAAGTTGCTAAAAACTTATATTTTACGAATGAAAAAACTTTTATCAGAAAAGTTGCCGAACTCTTTGTCGCTCGTCATCTAGAAAAAACATACGATAAAGATAAAATCTTAGAACTATATGTGAATATTGTCTACTATGGCGACGGAAACTATGGTATTAAAAATGCCAGCATGAACTATTTTGAAAAAAAACCAATTGATCTAAGCTATGATGAAGCTACCCTATTAGCTGGCTTACCACAAGCACCAAGCGCCTATGCTCTTAGCACCAATTATGATCGTGCTAAACAAAGACAACAAGAAGTTATAGATGCATTAAATGAATATAAAGAAAAAAAATAAGATTGCTTTTACTCGGCAATCTTATTTTCCCCCTCCTGTTTTGAACATTTATACAGATTAAATTTAATCAAAAAACTCCATATGCTTTTTATCTCGTTTATAATAATCTAATCTATCTTGCAGCGTTCCTGTATGAAACTCAAACTTATGGCCATCTGGATCGGTAAAATAAATAGATTTTTTATCTTTTTCATCTCTTGGACGACTTGATAAAATGTTAACGTTTAATGACTCTAGTTTCTCATACATCTTCTCAAAATCGGCCTCCCCAATGGAAAAGGCAATGTGAGTATACGAATGCTGTATATCATTTCGAGGAATTTCTTTTTCAACGTTAAGAGCAAGCCACATACCATTTAAATCGAAATAGGCTGTAGTTCTTCCTTTCACTAATAACTTAGCATCAAACACATTTTCATAAAATGATATAGAATCATCTAAATTAGATACAGAAAATAAAAAGTGATTTAATCCTTTAATCTCCATAACAACACCTCTAAAAATTTTAGTTACGAGGACCCCATAACATAACAGAAACACCTATTAAGCAAATAACAGCTCCTATCCAATCATATAAATCGGGTGTTTTCTTATCTATCCCCCATCCCCATAAAACAGATAGAATGATAAAAACGCCACCATATGCAGCATACACACGTCCGAATGAAGGGAAAGATTGAAAAGTTGCGATTACCCCGTAGAAAGCTAATGCAATTGCTCCAATAATTCCAAAATAAAAAGGCTTTCCTTCTCTAAGCCATAACCAAATAAGGTAGCCTCCACCAATTTCACCTAGTCCAGCTAATAAAAATAATAAGATCGTAATGTTAATCACTCCATAAAATATATATTCTAGATTATATATTACTTTATTTACCGCTCGATAGGTAAACTGATAATTCTATTAGTAAGAAAAGATCTGACTTCAATATTTGTAGAGGAAGAAAAAAGAAAGAACAGGACTGCTGCCCTGTTCCCTACCTTATTTCACCTTACTCCCAACGACTACACCCGCTGATACTAGATTTACTACATTTGCAATCGTGTCTCCAACTGGGCAATGCGCCTCCACGAATTTTATAAACTCATCAATCTTTTCTTCTGATGCATCACTTTGAATATGGATCGTATATCTAACTGTCGAATACCCTGGTCTTACATCCGATTTATTCAGAAACCCATCTAAATCTAAATCTCCTTCTAATTCAATCCAAAGATCATCAAATTCGATATCAAACTTCTTCGCATACGTACGAGCAACTATAGATTGGCATGCACCTAATCCAGCCAAGATTAATTCAACAGGATTCATTCCCTTGTCTGTTCCACCTAAATACTTCGGCTCATCAACAAGTACCTTATGTCCTCTTGCTTCCGTTTCTACTAATACACCTTCTTTTAAAGTTGTCTTTACTTTAAATGTTTGTACCGCCACGCCAATCTCTCCCTTTCTCTAAATAAATAAATTCAAATAAGTTTAGTTGGTTTTAATACATTTTATTACAAATGAAAGGAATAAACAATTAGAATATTTAGATATTTTCTCATTGACGTTTGAGAGAAAACAAAAATAGAAAATTTTTTAAAAAAAAGGTTATTCTTTTATAGAGCGGGTATAGATAAGTGACGAGATTATAAAACATCTCGTCATAGAAATACGGTGGTTGGTTGCTAATTAATATTGGTTATACCAATTATTTAGTTAAATACTGGCTCGTGAAATTAACAAGCAATTGTTTAAGCCAGCATCACTCGTAAGTCTGAAAGGTTGTTCCAAGACACAAAATCATCATTTACAAATAACATAGTTTATCGGAAATGGAATATGAACAAGTTAAACTTGATCATACTATTTACAGCTGAGATCAAAATTTCACTTCCATTAAAATTCTGTTATGGAATAAATGCTCTGATGAAATCCAAAAAGATGTTTTACAACACTCTTCTCCTATTTATGAATAAGGAAAGGTTTAGCAGCCTACCACCACATTTAATTAATTTCATATAGACAAAACAAAAAACAAAGGTTAATATATCCTTTGTTTTTTGTTGCGATTATTATCCTCTACTTCTTGAATATCGATTCTAGTTAAGGTTTTTGATTTTTCATTACAAGCTTCCAGAACAATTATACTATATAAGAAGAAGTAAGAAACTTGAAAGCCATTTTTTCAAGATAACACTTGTTCTCTCCTTTATCCATTTTTCCATATTTAACTAATTAATTATTAAAGAGATCTAAGAAATAATAGAAGGTCTCTTGAATATCTTCTCTTAGAAACTTATAGTAAGGATAACAATGTTACTTGTTTTGTAATTAGGAGGCATTATGTTAAAAGAGTTTGGTTTTTCCCAATATGAAAGTAAAGTATACGAAACACTTGTTTCAAGTAATCAACCAATGGATGTGAATATGATTGCGAAACATTCAAGTGTTCCAAAAGCAAAAATATATGAAGTACTCTCACGCATGATTGATAAAGGCATGATTATGGAAGCCATTTCAGAAAAGAAGAAAATGTATACAGCTCTTTCCCTTGATATTGCTGTTGAACGTTTAACAGCTGAGTTTCAACAAAATATTGAAAAGTTTAAAGAAAAAACAGCGAAGAAAACATTTTCTGATGATCGTGTTTGGAGTTTTAAACTACAAGCCTCTATTCAAGCTGAGATCAAGAAATTAATCGGCGAAACAAAACACTCCATCAGAATTGCCGGTTGGAGTAAGGACGTCAATTCGTATTTACCTTTGTTAGTAGAGAAAGAACTGCAAGGTATTGATGTTCAGGCTCATGTTGTTGGAAGTATTCAGGCCAATTTAACAAACCTTTATTATTTTGTTCCTACTGAAGCAGAAGTTTCTTTAGAGCCATTTCAATTAGTTATAATTGATGATCAAGAATTAATCTTTGCCACAGCGGAAGAAGACTCCTGGCAAGCCATTCGTACGATGTCGCATCCATTCGTAAAATTCTTCGCAGAGTTTTTCTATCATGATATTGTCCTTACCAAAATTCTTGATAAATACAAAGAGACGTTAATGAAAGACCCTGAAATTATGGGTTTTGTCACCAAACTGCGCTATTAACCACTAGCATTAAGCCAAATTTATTTGGCTTATTTTTTATGAAAATTGAAATTAATCTACTAATTTAATTTACAAAATTATTTACTTGTCATTCCCTCCATTATCAGTTACGATGTAATACGTAGTTTTTTTACTACAGCAGTGGTAAAAGTAAAAGGAGAGAAATTTTAAATGAATTTTAAAGTATATATATTAGCCATTTCTGTCTTTGTTGTTGGGATG
The DNA here is from genome assembly GCF_036963345.1 of Bacillus sp. JJ722. Classification (NCBI taxonomy): domain Bacteria; kingdom Bacillati; phylum Bacillota; class Bacilli; order Caryophanales; family Bacillaceae; genus Bacillus; species Bacillus sp. JJ722. The sequence continues at coordinate 2,877 of NZ_JBALMO010000188.1, read as the reverse complement.
GTTGAGCTTGTGATTGGTGGTATTCTACCTTTAATCTCTGAGGACTTAAATGTTTCAATAAGTGCCGCTGGTCAGTTGATTACTGTTTTCGCACTTGTACTGGCGATTTCTGGGCCGATTTTATTAACTCTTACGGCGAAAGTTGAACGTAAAAAGCTATATCTTATATCTTTATTAGCTTTTTTTATAGGTAATATAATAGCTTTTATGAGCCCTAACTTTGAAGTACTTATGATTGCCCGTATCTTCACAGCCATTAGTGCTTCATTACTGATTGTCCTTTCCCTTACAATTGCAGCGAAAATCGTAAAACCTGCTTATCAAGCTCGTGCAATTGGCGTTATTTCCATGGGAATTAGTGGTTCACTTGTTCTTGGTGTTCCTATCGGTGTCTTAATTGGTGACAAGTTTGGATGGCGTGTTCTATTTCTTATAATTGCGTCTTTAAGTATTGTTTCAGCAGTGATTATTCATCGTTATCTTGATGACCTTCCTCCTGAAGAAATGATTCCTTTACGTCAACAACTAGCATCGTTAAAAAGCATGAAAATTATTAGTGCACACATTGTTTCAATCTTAGTTTTAGCGGGTCATTATGTTCTGTATGCCTATTTCACGCCTTTCTTGCAAACAACATTAAATTTGAATGCTTTCATGATTAGTGTTGCTTACTTCGTATTTGGTATTTCTGCTGTGTGTGGTGGTGGCTTTGGTGGTATCCTAGCTGATCGTATCGGCGTGAAGAAAAGTATTTTACTATTTGTAGGTACATTTGCTGTTATTATGTTTGTATTACCTTTATCAACAAACATTACATTTATATTTCCAATAGTACTTGTTCTTTGGGGTATGTTAAGTTGGGCGCTTACACCAGCTCAGCATAGCTATTTAATTCAAACAGCTCCAGAATCTGCAGGTATTCAACAAAGCTTTAACCAATCCGCTTTACAGCTAGGAATTTCATTAGGCTCTGCTGTTGGCGGAGTTGTTATTCAACATTACCCTGTTACTTACACAGCTTGGTTCGGTAGCGGTATTGTAGTGATTGCCTTTTTATTTGCAATCTTCTCTATTACAAGACCCGTTCTTAAACCAACTTCTGTTAAGCAAGCAAGTTAATTATCAGGTCATCCTCAAGGGTGACCTTTTTTGTATAATTACAATTATTACTCTTTTTCGAAATATGGCAATTCATGCAATTTTATCAACTTTGCTGTCGAGGTTTATGCTAGAATAGAACCAAAATAGAAATGGAGGATGGAATGAATGAAATCTGCAGTAAAAATACTTCTCTGTCTTATATTAGCAACGTCTACTATACTGACAATCGGAAGTGGAGTAACGAAAGCGGCGCCTGTTTTTAATGATATAAGTCCAGATCATCGCGCTTATAAAGAAATTACATATTTGGCTCAAGGTAAGATTGCGGGCGGCGATACAAGCGGTAACTTCAATCCGAAAAGCAATGTAACTAGAGCTCAATTTACAGCATTATTAGGACGAGCTTTGGGCTTGGACGGCAAACAACGACAAACTAAATTTAAAGATGTTGGTGCTGCTAATTTTGCCTCTGGATACATTCAATCCGCAGTGGATCAGAAAATAATATCTGGTTACTCTGACGGTTCATTTAAACCGGACGGACTCGTTACTCGTGGTGAAATGGCGGTTATGATTTGTAAAGCTTTCGGCTATAGTTATGGAAATTCTGCATCAGGAGCTGCCAAAGCGATCATGTCACGAGGTATTGATGAAGGTGTAGAAGACGGAACATTTGGATCATCGCGTAATGCAATAAGAGAAGAAACAGCTATCTTTCTAGCTAGAGCCATCGACTATACACTTCGTACGAAACCAACCATTACATTTAGTGGTGAGAAATACGTAAATGTAGACTCTTTAAATATTAGAAAAGGTCCATCAACTGAATACAGTGTAGTCGGAACACTAAAAAAAGGTGATAAAGTTACAATCGGCTACAATGTTGGCAATTGGACTCTTGTGAAATCGAATAAGGGTGACATTGGGTTTGTATCGAATTATTATTTAATAACAAGTGCGGACGATGAAGATAATGATAATGATGATAATGAAAGTAACAACGGCGAAATTGATAATGACAATACGAAATCGCTAGCTTCCCAAACATTGGTCATTGACCCTGGTCACGGAGGAGTAGACCCTGGTAAAGTTGGCTTTGGACTAAAAGAAAAAGATGTTGTTTTAGATACAAGTTTAAGATTAAAACAACTAATCAACCAAACACCATTAAACGTAAAATATACAAGAGAAAAGGATGTTACGCTGGATCTTGTTAAAGACCGCGTGCCTTATGCACTAAGTGTAAAAGGCGATGTATTTGTTAGTATCCATGCAAATGGCGGCGGCGGAACAGGCAGTGAAACCTATTATTGGGGTAAAGCAAGTAAAGCAGCCAATAACCCTCATGTAACAGATAGCAAAATGTTAGCGGATTTTATTCAAAAACGATTAGTTGTAGCTCTTGAAACACGAGATCGTGGAATAAAACATGGTAATTTCCATGTAATTCGTGAAAACAAAATGCCTGCCGTATTAGTCGAATTAGCATTTATGGATACGAAAGCTGATAGTGACAAGCTAAAATCTCCTGCTTATCGTCAAAAAGGTGCAGAAGCTATTTTTCTAGGACTCTTAGATTATTACAATGCTAAGGGCTTTGATGTTGCTCAATATTATAAAATAGTTAAGTAGGAACAAGGGGCTGTTCGAAAAGTGATTTTAATCACTTTTCGAACAGCCCTTTTTTTGAAAGAGATGAATGTATGTATTTTCTAATAAATAGGAACAATGCCTTTCACAAAAAATCTGAAGCACCATTACCTTATTAGACACCCT
>NZ_JBALMO010000187.1:0-27463 GCF_036963345.1 Bacillus sp. JJ722 | reverse complement strand
TTGATTCACTTTACAATTTTCTAAATAAATACTAGCCAATATAACCAGATTGATTTTCGTTAAATTTGATATTTCACTGTAGTAAATATTTTTTAAAAAACAGGAAACCATATACCTAACTAAGAAAGGAGATTAAATATGGAAAAGAAAAAATACTTACTACCACTATTATCAACTATCTTATCAGTTGGATTCTTATTTGGATGTAATACTAATAATGATGAACAAGAACCAGATCCAACTGAAGAACCTTCCGAACAGCGAGAAGAAGAAAGTCAATAAATAGGTGAATAAGCCCCTCGAAAGGAAGGGCTTATTCTTCGTGTATTTGCATTGTAACATTAACTATATTAAGTAACCTTTTACTATCTTTTATACTATCCCTTTTAAACGAGATTGGCTTTCTATTCAATTCAATTTTTGGTAAAAATATCATTTAAATAGTAAACTCTTTTTAAGAAACCTTAAATAACAGGAGTGTTTACTATTGGGAATGTTTATAATTGCAATATTATTTTCTTCAATTTTCGGCACATTTTCTTATATGTTATTGAAGTATCCGGAAGACGTTTTCAAAATGAGTTCCTTTTCAAAATTTTTTTCTGAGAACTCAATTTTTAAAAAGTTCCTAAAGTTTATGGGCTGGTGGTTTTTATTACTTGTAATTGGAGTATGGATTATTGCTATAATTTCCTTGTTTGAATGAGATCAGAGGCGTACACGTTTGAACGGTATTTGATGGATTTCTTGTTGATTGTTAAAAACTTATAAAAAGAAATCGATAAAGCGTTGTAAATTTTCAATCAAGATCCAAATAAAACAAAAAAGAAAGTAAGATAAAATCTCGCTTTACCATTTAGAATTCTTTAGGTAAAATCGTAAAAGGGTCTCTAAATGGTTGGCAAACTACTACCAGTTTATATACTTATAACTTTAAAAGTACAACTAATATTAGCACCGCTGGTTTAACACCTGGACATTATAATTAATCAGTATTTAAATATAAATAACTAAATTTAATATAAAAGGAGAAATATTTTGGATCAACACATTGTTATACAAAATATTCCTTCCGAATCCCAATGGGAAAAAGTATTTCATATAGTTTTCAATTATTGTGATAGCTATAAAATAATATACCCAAATGGAGACTTTTCAAATGATAATCCTCTAATGACTGGAAGATTAGATTTTGAGAAGCTAGAAGGGTTAACTATAGAAATATTTGACGGAATGGAAGATAGTATCGCTCTAGCTGGTAAACTAACAAAAGAAGCTAGACAACTCTTTAAATTATTTTTATCCCCTTCATTTGAAGGAGATAAACCAGATTTATGGTGGTTTAAACTATACAAAAAAGATGTATTAATTATGACTGTTGAAGATTTTACAGTTTGTCTAATAGAAAAAGCGACATCTCTATTGACTGATAACGGCGTAGATATAACTAAACTAGATAACTAAGAGAATTTGATGAAAGATTAGTTAGCTTACTAACCTTTCATCTTTTATAATTTGTCCATCTTTTACATAGTATGTTGCCTTTTCTTCCAAGCTAATTAATGCTGTTCCTTTACACACTTAAGGCTACATGTTTTTCCCCCATAAGCATTTACTTATAACATTCGATTAAGTCCACGATTATTTACTTCCAGATATCAATTAGTATAATATTCTTTTCCTTTAATTTAGATAACTTTTCAAATATAGGATAAAACATTAGCTTATGATAGATTGATAACTGTTCCATGACACTTCACCTTCTGGGTATCTTCTATCAAGCTCCAAAATAGCTTCATATCTATATTCAGTATATCTAGCTATATATTGCAACTCAGATAGACTTGCCTTTTAAAGATATATATTTCTCCTTAAATTCACATGACCAAAATTTCCGATTAAATTTTGGTCTATCTTCAAATACAACTCCCCTTTTCAAAACAATGGCCAAAATACAAAAAACTCAATACCAATGGTCTTGAGGCATAACTCATATAATTCATTCCCCAATCACTTAGAATTGTTCTTTGTATCTCAATCCACATAGGAGCACCTTTTCATTTTAAATTGCTTTTTTATCATGCTAAAAAACAGAGCAAATTTAGTTAATTCTTCAATAATATTATTACTTTATTTACGATAATGATTTTTTCAAGAAATATTTGTGTTTTTATCTCGTTATTAGTAAGAAAAAGTCACAAAATGTTCACAAACGTTTGGTTCGTTATTTGTTATTCTAGAATACGTGATTATTTTTAGGAGGTTCATCATGTCAGAAACAAAAAATGTTAAAATCGTAACTGCAGATCCATCTGCAATAGGCTTATTCGGTCTAGCTATGGTTACGTTAGTAGCTTCTACTCAAAAGTTAGGACTAACAGATAATATTGCATTTGTATTACCTTGGTCTATTTTCTTAGGAGCTATAGCTCAACTTTATGCAAGTATTCAAGATTCAAAACATAATAATGTATTTGGTGCTACAGCATTTGGAGCATACGGATTATTTTGGTTAGGTGTTTCCATGAGTTGGTTAATCGACTTAGGAGTATTTGGTGAAAAATTAGCTTCCACAGTTGATTCAAGACAATTAGGTGTTGCATTTATTGGCTATTTAATTTTCACTTTAATAATGACAATTGGTGCTATGGAAACAAATAAAGTTCTATTTTTTATCTTTGTTCTTATTGATTTCTTGTTTATCGGTTTATCACTTAGTACATTAGGAATTATGTCACATGAAATGCATATGCTTGCAGCTGTATCAGAACTATTAATTGCTCTATTATCTTTTTATGGAGTTGCAGCAAACGTATTAAACCAACATTTTGGATACACATTTGTTCCAGTTGGGAAACCATTTGGCATATTCAAAAAATAGTATGACATTATTTTTTACAAAGATGAGATAGATAAAGTAGTGAAACAATTTTTATAAATCACTACAATAATAGTAAACGGCAAAATTTATTTGCCGTTTTTTCTTTGACTAAAACATTGATTTAATAATTTTTCATAGCATATAGACTCATGTTTAAAGCCCCTACTTACATTGTTGTTGGGGCTTTTTTGAGTTTATTTACCTATACTTAATCCACGATCAGAGCAACAAATATTACACCGAGTGCGTCATCAAGTGGTAATTCACCTTTGCCTAACTTTTCACGATATTCAGGACTTAAAGCTTTATCACCGTGAACTTTCTTTTCTTCTAATCGTTTCATTACTCGAATTGTAGATTCTAACCTATCATCATTACTGGCTTGTGCATACGAACACACTCCTTATCCTTGTCTTTATTTGAAGCAACTATTGAAGAAACAAGCATACTCTTAAACTCAGCCCAGCTAGCACCGCCACCATCACGCATTATTTTCGGACAATTTTTACCGGACCAATAATTATTCTGTAAAACATTTGCTAATGGGATATTTTCATCTTTCATGATTTTTTTAACGAGCATTGCTGCACTTTTAACTGCTTTCTTGTAGTCATCATCACTATTTACACATGAATATGAGTACGTCTATTGGATTTTTCACAAGACGCTAATTGAAACTGGAATGCGCAAAGGTGAATCTGCCGCATTTTTACCATGAGTAATAGACACTGAGCAGTAATTGCTTGATATCTATTTTTGTTTAGTGTGAAACTAAGATAAGGAAATAAAATTGACTTATCTTATCGGATTGAGAAGTATGGATGATTTCGAAAAAACATCCTTACTTCTACAATCTTTAATAAATAATTATGAAAACTAAGCAACCGATTAAGGTTGTTTTTTTATCGCTTAAAGTTCTGTGTTGAACTAAACAGTAAATTCATTGTTACGCTGTTTTATCTTTAAAGCAGTATATTAGTTAGTTTCGTGGTTTTTTGTAATAAAAAGAGACACCGATACATATTACATACTAATGCAAATAAGCAGATTTATAATAGGAGGAATGTAAATGTCTAAGCAGTTTCAGTTAACGCGTCAAATGTTTTTGAATTTTGTACAAGATCTAAATGAAGAAGTGTGTCAAGTTCAACCACCTGGATTCAACAATAATATTCATTGGCATATTGGACATGCACTTGTAACAGCTGAGAGCTTTATGTTTGGTTATCCAAAGCAATCAACTAATATTCCAATGGAGTATTTCTCTTTCTTTAATATGGGTACAAGTCCTGCTGGTTGGGAAGGAGAAGCACCTTCTATTCTGGAGTTAATCATATGTCTGAAGGAACAGGTTGAGCGTATTAATACCATTCCTGAAGACTTTTTTGAACAAAAACTGCCATTTAAATTCCCTCTAGAAGGTATTGAAACGTTCTCAGATTTATATGCTTTAATGATAGTTCATGAAGCAGGACATCTGGGGGAAATGAAGGCGATGAAGAAAGCCGCACAAGCTTAATAAAATTTAAAGAAGTCCTCATCTTAGTGAGGGCTTCTTTTGTTTGTTTTCTCTAATAAAAAGTTGAAAATATATGTACTTTAATAGTGGTTTTACTACATTGTTACTGATTAGTTTTTCCAATTAAACAATTTAAAAAGAGTTCTAAAAACTACACAAAAATTCCGCGATTTCGAAGCTTTGTAAGAGCACCCAAAAGGGGGAGACGACGTCCTACTAATGTTGGTATTGATTCAGATACAAGAATTAGTATGTGGGTAATTATTTGTTTTCTTGTGTCGGCTTTTACTCATTCTGAGCTATTTTTTATTTTATTATATTTAGTATTTATGCTTTATACTATACTCACCAAGGACATTAAACCCATTAGACATGTATCTTCCACAATTTTTGTTATGGGAATGGTTTTCTTTATAGCAATGACGTTCGTTGTATTGGTCGATATACTGGGAGGAGCTACTATGTTACAAAATCCAATTACATGGCAAGCATACAAGTACATTTTAGGAGTCCCATTATTGAGTTGGATAATTGTAAAATTATTAGAAGCATGGATTAATAATTTAACTAAGTAAAGGTTGAAGAAATACCTTATTCAATTAACGGAGTATTATTTTAATTAATAGCAATAAAGATCATAAGACATTGACTGTCATTTGTGGTCTTTTTTGCATTACAGAATCTAGATAAGTAACATTGGAATGTGTCATAATTATATAGACATCTTTATTAGAACTTGATTAGCAACAAACGTAAAGATTGTTGTTTTTCTATTAAAATATGTTTATAGTTGTTTAAAAATGGAATTTCCAAATATTATGGGTGGGCAGAAGAAATGTATTGGGAGACTCTTCCTAACTGGTTTTGGGCTATATATTACTTATTTTTATTAACAACATTAGGAACTGCAATATTTAGTGTTGTAAAAAAGAAACATCAGAGATTGTCAATTTTAGCCATTGTATTCACTATTTCAATTCCGATAGTTAGCCTGATAAATAGCATTGGCAGAGCAGAAGGAATGAATGAATTTGAACACTTAGTTAGTCAATTGCAACAAGGCGCTATTTGGTCTATTTTTACAATTATAGGTTATTTGTTTTTATTAGTATGTTGGGTATTATTTCTGTTCAAAAGCAAGACAAAAACCAAGTTATAGTTTCGAATTAAAGCATTGCAAAGGCCTCTATTTTGAGGTCTTTTGTTATGCATTACTCAACATCTCAAACGTATTATAATTAGATTTTTGACACGCTGAAATAAGCATTTGCTTACCATTTTTACTATTGAATGAAATATTAATCACCTTTTTTTCGAAAAAGATACTTGGCAATATATGCTTTCAATTGATAAAAGGATCGCAACAAAGTAACACCAAAATTAATAATTGAAATTGCTAATACAGTTGATTAAATACCTCCAGAAAGTATTTTTTGTATTAGTTTACTTTTGAAAGATTACACTTAAACTCCCTCAGTTTAATATGATTTTCTCCCGAATACTCGCTTATTCACAGGATTTTATGTACCTTGATATTTTATAACGGTAGAAGATAGAGGGCAGTTCCAATAAAAACTTTCGTGGAGGCATAGTGAAATAGAGGAGTATATCCACACTCCACATTTTACCATATAATGTACATACTCCACGCTACCCCTGGAGGCTTTCCCTCCCATGTCTCAACGGGTCATTTGCCCTTTCATTCCTTCGTTATGCCTATCCAAGGGGTGGAGGCCAGTTTTGCTATCGGAATGGGTCACAGCCCTTATGTTTAAGTAATCTGGTACTCCGTACATATTTAAAATCCTGCAAATAAGCCAACATTCGATTTGTATACACTAAATGTCCTTGTTGAGAACAAGTGATATTCTAAAAAAACATCCGTACTATGCGACCATAGGTGTTGGTGTTGGTGTTTGGAGTTTTTCGGAATTATAGGATTCATTTTTTCGAGCCATTCCTACAAAAATTCTAGCCAGCTTACCAATCAATTTCATAATTGATTCCTTTAATGGTAAGCAACCTTTTTGCATAAGGAATTTTATTTAATACATCGATTACTTGCTTTTCAACTCTTTCAAGTTGTATGACTGCTAAATCATATTCTTCAAGTAATTGTTCCAAATGAAATGTATAAGCATCTAGTGCTTGTCTTGAACCGATGGAGTTCTTGGCTACCCGGAGGAGTAATTGAGCCTTTTTTAATCCAGGTTGTCTCTTCATCAAAGATTTCCATCCCATAATAATTTCATGGGTCTCTTTGGTGGCCAACTCCATAGGAGTTGGAAAAAGACGTAGGGTTGCGATTGCTCCTTTTGCAGTAATGTCTTTAAAGACTTGACGGAGTTCTGGAAAGACAATATCTACCCACCGATTTAACTGGTTTTTAGAGCTAACAAGTCGCTTAACCACTACATCACGGTTAGACATTAGGACCCTTAGTTTTTCAAATGATTCTGATGTGTATCTAACCTTGGAGTAGTAGCCGTTCTTTACCATATCAGCAATAACTAATGCATCTTTTTTATCACTTTTTGACTGAGTATTATCACGATTTTCTTTATTCCTCTTTACTAAATGTGGGTTCACCGTTACAACCTCCATATTTTGTTTAAGAAGCCACTTTGAAAGATTGATCCAGTAGTGTCCAGTTGGTTCCATCCCAACAATTGCTTCACATAGGTTGTTTAATTTTTGAAGATTTTTAATCCATTTTAGTAAGCTAGTAAATCCTTCTTCATCATTCTTGAATGTATGTGGGTCTCCTACTACAATACCACGGAAATTTACGGCTCTTGCGACGTGAAATTGTTGAGCAATATCTACTCCAACAACAAGGTGTTTAACTGAAATTCTTTCTATTAGTTGATTTTGTTTGTTCTGCATTTTAAACTTCATAGTAGGGTTCCTCCTAGAGTTTTGAGTTAGAGTGGTGTCTATACTCATATCTTACTGAGGAGCCCTATTTTTTTCAAAGTCGAAAAATAGCGATCTACAGGAATGCTATCGAGCGCTTAAGTTCAAGAAGAAATGTACTCTTTTTAAATTAGGAAAATAGCCACTAAGTAGTAAAACCTACCTTGTGGCTAAACTTATCATCAAAAAAAGAGGAAGCATACATTTAAACAATATTTCCCTTCCGTTCTTCCTTCATTTGTTTGGAATACGGCAATTGAATCGACATAATCAATGGTCTCCGAAAGTGTATTTCCAGGAGGAACCATAAATTCGATTGGACTGTTATTTCGATTTATGAGAACTCGAATTGAACCAATGCTTAATGTACTGTTGTATACAGTAATACTTACAATTGTTTTCCCCTTAATTCTTTCTTTCCAAATTTGTAAATCAGGAACGTGATCGTTCAACAATAAATTCCCAGATAAGTTATGACATACAAGTTCAGCCGTTTTCTTCGCTTCTTGAGGTACATCTACTTTTTCGTTGATCTCTTGCTCAATATTACATTTATAGGCTCTGTGATTGCAATTTCCACATTGTTTCTGATAGCAAGTACATTTTTTATGAATGCAACATCCACATCGCTTTTTACGACATATGCACATTATATTCACCCCTCTCTCGTGGGTTATCTCATATCATGATATGAATCTATTAAGTATCGGATTGGACATGTTTGAAGATAATATTAACCTATTTTTCTATTTTTCGACGCTTATCTTGTAACAAAATCGTTCCTTCATTCATTAAATACTAGAGATAGTAAGACAAGCTATCAAATCTAATAAAAAAGGGGAATGTGTAATGTGCGGAACTGCAAATGATGCTAACAATGCTTGTTGTCCTTCATCCCAAATTTTTCAAGAGAGGATTTGTGGTAATTTTCAAGGTCCTTTAACAGGTGATGCTGCTATAGTATGGCAAGCTCCTGCAACTAATAATGACTATATTCAAGGAACGTTTGAGATCTTCGTTGAAAACGGAGATGTAGCGGCTACTGTTGCTTCACCATTAGGTGCTGTAACCTTTCCAGCTGTAACAGCTGGAAATTCATTAACTCGCTCTGTTAACTCTCCCACTTCCTTTACTTTAACTGGTGTAGTTGCTGGGGAAAACGGAAGATTTTGTATCACGTTATACAAACGTAAATCCCTCTAATTTAATTATTATTTTAAGCTTCCTGAAGTCATACGTAGAGGTCAAAAGAGTGTAAGCCGCATCACTGCTGGAAGCAACTGTGAGAAAGAAAAGAACCTTTCTAGTAAGAAACATTCTTTTTTCTTCCTTTTTGACTGAAACAAAGGGGGCTGTCTAATAAGTCCCGAAAATAAAACAGGTGAAGAAAAACAAATTGTTTTTCTTCACCTGTTTTTACATTCTTTTCATTTTTCACTTAAAATAGCTGATGAATCCCAGTTATTTGCGTGACGAATATCTTTTTGATAACTCCTTTTTTGTTCAGCTGCCCTCAAAGGTCAAAAATAATGACTTTTGGGACAGCCTTTTCTTTTTTTAAAAAAATGTATTCAGATAAAAAGGTAACTTTAATTTTGTCATCTTTGCTAAAAATATCTTCAATAAGCTCTAATGCAGATACATTTAACTTATCGATTTCAAATCGTATTCGATCCTTATTCTCTACTTTTTAAAAAAGTGTCGGACAATTTGTGCCAAAAACTATATTAAAGTTATCTAATTCAATCAAATTACCAATCTCCTATTCTATTTAATTCAGCATCGTATGTGCCAGAACAAGTCTTTTTACTTACTAATTTTTCAGGGTTACTAGCACCTTTCCATGCACCACCACCTTTCGCGTCCGATACCCTATCTATACGATGAGGAACCGTCACAAACATGCCTCTCGTCATGACCCCACTAAGATTGAAGGCTGTAATAGATGTTACTTTGAAATAAGGTTTGATCAAAAATACCTCACAGACCAGTGTTTTACGACAAATAAAAAAATCCATTTTGAAAAAAGATGAACAGCTCCCTGTCAAGTAGACAGTGGAAATAAAAAAAATTACTTTAAGCGGCTTGAACCCTGTATTCCAATGGGCTTAAGCCGTTTAATCTTTCTTGGTAACGTTCGTTATTGTAAAACTGGATATAATCAACTATTGCTTGTTGTAACACTTCAAATGTTTCATACTTATGTAGGTAATATTTTTCACACTTCAACGTTCCCCAAAACGATTCCATTGGTCCATTATCTATACATTTTCCTACACGTGACATGCTATGAATCATTTTTGCTTTTTCTATTTTTCTCTTAAACCCATGTGACGTATATTGATACCCTCGATCACTATGAATCAATGGATGCTCATTCTCTTTTAATATAGTGATAGCTTGATCCAATGTTCGAAATACCAATTTATTATTGTTTGAATGTCCCAATACATAACTAATAATGGAGCCATCGTAAAGATCTAAAATGGCGCTTAAATACGTTTTCCTTCCGTTTCCTAATTTGAACTCCGTGACATCTGTTACCCATTTTTCATTGGGCTTGCTTGCAGTAAATTCACGATTGAGTCGATTTTCAGCGACATATTGCGCAGATGAGGGAACATAGCGCTTTCTTTTCCGACGAATCACGGACTGTAATCCAACGATTTGCATTAAGCAATAAATACGTTTGTGATTAAACCTTTTATGATATACCCTATTAATATTTAATTTCATTCTTCGATAACCATAAATGCCTCCTACTCGTGCATAAATAGCTTGAATATCCTGAAGAATTGCTTCATTCTCTAATTCTCTAGCTGTTGGCACACGTTGTAGCCATTTATAATAAGCAGCACGAGATACACCGGCAATTTCACATAAAAGGATTACTGGCAGATTTTCATTCGCATGTAAATCTTGAATTGCTCTATATTTATTTTGTAGACGAACGCTTGTTAACGACGCCTCCTTTCGATTTCCTCTAACTTTTTTAAAAAAGCATTTTCTGCACGTAATCGTTCATTTTCTCGCTCTAAACGTTTCATTTTTAGCTTAAACTTTTCTGCATCTGTTAATTCATATTCCTCTTTCTTTCGACCGCGTTTATCTTGTAGTGCTTCTTCACCATGCGCTTCAAACTTCTTGACCCATTGATATACCTGTTGATAAGAAACTTCATAGCTTTCGGCTGCGAGCTGATAGTTTTTCTGATGTTGTAGACAGTAATTTACAATTTGAATTCTTTCTTCTAATGTTGTTTTTCTTCTATTTGTCATAGAGTTTGTCAATCCTTTACCGGTATCATTTAATTCTCTATGACTATTATACTTTTTAATCCATTTTCTCAAAACCGCAGTACTGGATNNGGATAACCTTGCTTAACGAATAGTCTCCTGATAGATAATCATTAACGGCTGCTAACTTTAACTCTTTTGAATAACGCTTCCAAGAAAGTGCTTCTTCTAGGCCGTCTTCACCATTATCTTCATACCTTCTCTTCCAATCTCTAATCGTCCCAGGATCAATCAAAAATTTAGCAGTAATGTCAGCTATTGATTGATGACCATCTTTATAAAGAGCTAAAATAGCCAATTTTTCAGCTTTAGAATATTTTATTCGAGCCATAAAAAATACTCCCCTTAGATAAACAGATTTTTATTTTTTATCTGTCTACCTAATGGGGAGCATATCAAGATTGATAAAAACGGATTCTTTTTTAGCAGATTTAAGTTTTATAAAAAAGATTGTTCATTTTCTACCTATGCTCTACCACAATCACGCCCGATCGGAAGATCATTGCCAATATTACTTTACAGTAGTTCTATTTCACAATACCCCGTAACTCAAAAAAGCCAAACACCATTCAACTATATCAATGGTCTTGGCTCATTTTATTACTATTTGTTGTAAGTTAAGGTGATGTCAGCAACCACTGGGAAATGATCGCTTGGAAATTGTCCATTCTTCTGATAGTTAACGATTTCAATTTCATTAGTTGTAAGGTTTCCTTTACCGAGAATCCAGTCAATACGGTTGTCAGGTCCTTTACCAGTAGGATCAACAAAACCATTAAATGTTCCTAATTCTTCATTGATTCTTGTCTCAGCTGTTTCCCATAAATCGTCAAATGCTCCATCACTTGTTAAAATTTGGTGTGGGAGACTATTTGGTCCAGCATTGATGTCGCCTGTTAAAATAATCGGTAACTCTGGATCAAATTCTTTTGTTACTTCAAGAATTAATTCTGCACTTTTTTCTCTTGCATTAGGAGATTGATGATCAAAGTGTGTATTGACGAAATAGAACTGTTGGTTACTTTTTTTATCAAGAAACTTAGCCCAAGTAACCATTCTTGGAATGTTGTTTCCCCATGTTTTTGAACCAATTACTTCTGGTGTATCGGATAACCAAAAATGATCATACTCTAGTACGGTGTAATCTTTTTCTTTATAAAAAATAGCAGAGTATTCTCCACGATTTCCGCCTTCACGACCTAAACCAATCCAATTATACTTAGGTAAAGTATTTTCTAAATCTTGTAGTTGTGTATATAACACTTCTTGTGTCCCAATGATATCAGGATTCTCCATGTTAATCAGTTTTTTAATGGTAGGAACCCTTTCATCCCAAGTGTGTGGTGATGGATCATTGTTATTTTTGTATCTTAGATTAAAAGTCATCGCTTTTACATCTACCACCGACCTTTGATCTTTGTTTTCTGCAGCAAACCCAGTTAAAGTTCCCTGGAACAAACCACTTAGGAAAACTAGTAAACCGGCTACCACTAAAAATAGGGGTTTTAAAACTTTCTTCAATCTAATTCCTCCTCATTATTTAAATATGTATTACAGTTAAAGCATACCTTTTCTATGTTAAAACCATGTTAATAATAGATTTAATATTGTAAATATTAAAAAAATAAATAGAACTTAATGACATCAGTAAATTGAAAGAATAAAGTAGGAGAAAAAGAAGAGGAAAAGTAAATGTATTTGGGAATTCCCTATAAAAAATACATGTAAAATTTAATTAAAATCATAATCTTTACAATAGAGTGAATAGATTGAATTATTTAAGTATTCTTGACAGGGTAGCTCTCTCAAAAAGTAGGTACATTGTTTTCCTTACTGAGTTGAACCTTCCGTACTTTTACCCCGTTTGAGTCACGTATCCTCTACAATCTGGCCCTTTAGTGGAGTAACACGAATGGAATTTTTCAACATCAAGCAAAGCAAAAAGTAAAAATCTGTTTAAATCATTAATACAGGATTTTGACCAAACTTTATTACAAATTATCAATCTTTTTTATAAACGATCAGACTTTTAAATAAATTATCACCTGCATAACCATTTCTAAATCCAGCATATAAGCACTTCCTTCTTTTCGAATTTTTCACATTAATATTTCGCACATCAAATACATAATCATAGATCCTATAACTTACTACTATTTGTCAGCAAAACTAACGTCTAAGTGCACGAGTGTTATGCAAGTATCTACATAATGCAAGTTGACACTATGTTTTACAATGCCTTCTATTGCAGATGCATACAAGCCTTAGAATAAAGGTATTACTCCATTAAATAGCCCCACTGTTAGTCACTAGTAAAACACGACTATTAAAAAATCCCCATCCTCCCATATGAATCAATAAAAGAATTCCTAATACAGTAGCAACAGACAACTCCAAACCAAACAGCATTAAAATAAATATAATATAGATTGATATTAATGTTATTTTCCAACCATTTGCCAAAGACTTAATTTTATTATTCTCATATCTTTCATCAAGTCCTCTCTCACGGGCAGCAATCTTTTTCCCCCACAAATGTATCAAAAGACCACCAGAGACTCCAAGCAATAATACGAGAAAACCTAACATTTGTTCCAAATTCAATCATCACCTTTCTCAAAAATAAATACATCTTCAATACTTTGTTGAAATAACTTTGCTATTTTATACGCAAGCTCTAATGAAGGATTATACCTACCATTCTCAATAGAAATTATGGTTTGCCTGGAAACACCAAGTTTTTCAGATAATTGTTCTTGTGTCCAATCAAATGCTGTTCGGAGTTCTCTTCTAGCGCAATGTAAAGGATGATTTACGTAAAATCCAAAGATATCCAAAAAATAATATCCTCGTATCATCTTAGTACTTGAATTAATTCTTCAACTACTCTACTCCGTTTGTGGAATAACAAAAAAGAGCTGACAATTCACAGCTCGATATCGAAGGAAAGTACCCGTTTATTTAAATACATTCCTTCGCAAAATTTGTTATTTTTTGCATAATTCTTCCGCTACACTGCACCGTTAGCTCCATAACGGAGAAAAGAGCGTTAATCTTTATTGAAGCAGTGTAACTTTTCAATGAACAAGCAGATATAATACTCTTTGAAATGCTAATATAATTAATTATACTAACATTTCAAGAGGCTCGTTAACTTAAGTTTAGCTACTTTTTTAAGAGATTGGAGAATAATTATGAATATAGATATATCAAAACTGGTCTACAGGAACGCAACCGAGGAAGATACAAAAGAAATAAAACTTATTGCTGAAGAAGTTATTATAAAAAATTACACCTCCTTCTTAGATGCTGATACTACGAGAGCCTATATTGTAAGTGGGGAATCATCTAACGAAATAGATAGTAATATCGAAAACATTATTGTTTCAGAATATGAAGGTGAGATTATAGGCTTAGCTATTTTGATGGAAGATCTATTGCACCTAATAATGGTTAAGCATAGCTATCAAGGTGATGGTCTTGGTGGAGCTCTTCTTAAATATGTGGAAAAAGAATTATTTAAAAAACACAATACAATTAGGCTTGAGACGTTTGAGGACAACACACCTACTATTGAATTCTACAAAAAACATAATTGGAAAATAATTGAGAAAGTGTTTTCTGAATTTATTAATGGTTTTATAATTAAATTTGAGAAACAAGGACTAAGCAGTTAAGTTCTTTCATCTGCTTAAATTTATGGGTATCCCTGAACTTCTATATCCAAAGGTTATGGTTGGTAGTTTGTTCAAAAAAGGAACTTCCACTTGTAAGTTCCTTTTCCCTTAATGCTCCTGAGGTAACTCAATGTTTATAACATTAATTTCAGAAAATATCTTATTCATCAATTTTGTCCGATTATTGAACACAAGCCACTCTTCAACTAAACTGCCTCTTTTGCCGCATAAGAAAAAGCCTTCTAAAAGACAGCTCTGATCTTCTGCTATTGCACCCGTTAGTTTTACAATTGTATAGCTCCTACCGCAACTTCAAAATAGTTGGGCATAAACGAAAAATCCTAAATCAGTATCTATAATGAATCGTGAATGAATTCAATAAGTTCTTACACAAACTTGTTCAATTTAGCTTCAGCGGCAAGCATGGATCTGCTAAGATCATTTCTGCAATTATCCTGCTTCATTCTAAAATAGAGGCTGCGCAGAAAGTTCTTGGTATTTACCCGGGCGATAACTTGTCCACGACTTCTCGTCCAGTCGCCGCATTGTGCCAAGCCACTTATCCAATCAACTATATTCTGCTGCGGAAGCAAGTTTTGGTTAATAATGGTCTCCAAAATGCTCGCTATCCGCTCGTCCTCCTCGTCGGAAAAGATGTGTATCCCGTTATGCAGCATCCTTTGGATAGCGGCAAGCACATCGAGTTGCAAAGCTACATCGCTTTCTTGACACTGCACCAGCTCCACTAGAGCATCCGCCCCGTGTGCCGCGCTATGGGCCCAACCTCCCTCAAGCAGATAGCCACGCAAATCCTTCTCCTCCTTATAATAGCGATGCAGTGAATACTTCAAGTGTTGGAAATCATCAAGGTTTAGAAAAGGCTGCTTTCTGTGAAGACGCACGATCAAAGCTATGGGTAGTACAGAGAACGCCCTTGTAAATACAGTCTGGTCGCCTTCACTACCGATCTGATAAAATAAATGCTGCTCGTCACTCAGAACAGCCAAGAGACTGCGCAATTCTTCATTAGTAAACCTGTTTTTCTCATGAATCCATTCATAGAATGTCGAATAGATTAGCCCATCTCTTAATTCTGGCTGAGGATCACCGATATATTGCAACATTAGAGTTACAAAATCCTGCAACAGCTCACCTTCACGAAGTTGGTAATGCTCCTCCTCAATTCTTTGCAAATCCATCATGAATTTTAATCTTATATCGCTCATTATTTTCCCATCTCCTTCAGCATTAACATAATCTCCTCTATAACAATTTCTGGCTCATCATGATGAATATAATGTCCACTTCGACTAGCAATCCGGTACTTGCTTGACGTTGACAGCCATTGGAATTCTGCTTGGAGTCTTTGCTCAATTTCCAATATTTCTTGAGATGGCCATCCCTCTTCAGCATTGTCAGGTAAACCTCTTGTAATAATTGCGAGAGGGAGGTTACTTTGCTTTGAATAATCAACGATTTGCTTATAGCTTTGTATTTTATCAATCTTCTCACTATTCAACATAGGATTCTCGTAATATTCCCTATTTCTTGCAAGCAGATTTTCGGGTAGAACCTTTTCATAGGCAAGTTCTTTATATTCCGGTGCAGCGTCAACCAAAACCATACCGCAGATGTTCAGTGGATAAAGGCTGGCATATAATCTAGCGACCAAACCACCAAAAGAATGTCCCACCAATATATAGGGCTTCTCCACTTCAAGCGCTAGCAACAATTTGTTGAGCTCCTCGACTAGATCATAGCAAGTCGTCGGGACGGATGCGACTTGACTCCTGCCAATACCCGACCTGTTATAGGAGAAGGTTGATGTTTTTTGCGATATTCGGTCTTGGACTTTTTTCCATGTCTCATAGCTATCGCCTAACCCTGCTATGAAGATTACGCTTGGAATACTATTACGTGAATATTTATTGAATAGTCTGCGGTTATCACAGATATCAATTATCTTTTTATTTTGTATAGGCACCTTTAATCACCCAGTTCAATTATAAGCTTCACACTATTAATATTTCTATAATAATTGGAGTATTATATAGTTTTGCGAACTTTTCCATTTTTTATTTTGTAACTTCAGCTGAAACCACTCCAAAAGAAATCTGTAGAATACCAATTGATAATTTGCTTACTTCCAAGTTTTTTGTCGTTTTAAACATTTCACACTGGATCGCCGAAATCTACTTGATGTTCTGTACATAAAAATAAACCATCGAAATGATAGTCTTGTTTAACTAAGCCCCACGCACCTGTACGTTCTACCCTGGCTACTGATAGATTAAATCCAAATAAAAAAAGTTCTGGCTGAACTATATAATACGAAAGCACCTGTTTGTTTAAGTACATCTTCTCACAAACTCAAACTTTATAGTAATGAAGGATTTTTATTCTTTTTGTTCTATAAGACTTTTACAAAACAACCTGATTGTAGAAAAAAATAACATAAAGGCTTACATATGTTTTGTGCAGACATACGAATTAATAATTCTTTTACAGAAATCTTGTTAACTGTATATTTTCGAATAGTAAATTTAAACACATCATAATCCAGATAATTCTCTT
This sequence comes from Bacillus sp. JJ722, assembly GCF_036963345.1. Taxonomy (NCBI): domain Bacteria; kingdom Bacillati; phylum Bacillota; class Bacilli; order Caryophanales; family Bacillaceae; genus Bacillus; species Bacillus sp. JJ722. The sequence goes on along the minus strand of NZ_JBALMO010000187.1, from coordinate 10,600 downwards.
CTAGTTTTAAATTAGCCTTTGGAAATTGTTTATTCAATGACTGACATATTACAACGGTTTTAGCAGGGTGTGATTTTATCACAGAGATATTTGAAATAAATGTTAAAAGAAAATCTATTTCATCTTCACTTAATTGCTCTTTTTCTAACCATTCTAGTACTGTTAAATTATCTATAATGTTCTACCCCTATATCGTATTAGATAAGGATATCCCTAAAGACAGGGAGATCCTTATACGGCGTATTTTACCACAAAAATCAAAATTCTTCTTGATCTAACCTGCTCCGATAGCTTCATAAAAAAACTCCATCAAAGTAGCATTTATCTAAAGCTCTAGCACCAGCAAGTTGAAAAACACAGTCATTGCTTAATTTCTCAATATATCTGACAAACCATTGTCATCTTTGTATTGGAATCCCTCGATTTTTCCTTCTTTTTTTGTAGAGAATACAACTTCACCTTCTACATTTGCAGTTTTTTCTTCATCTCCACTTTTCTTATAACCAACCTTTGCTATAAAAGTATAACGATTTGAATTTTTCTCACCTTGCTCAATTGTGATATCTTTAAGACTTAACTTATATCCAAAAAAGGAAGCGAAGCCTTGGTATTGCATACCAAACGTAGCTATGAATGAATCGAGATAAGAATCTATAAAATAAGGCCCGTATACCTTTTCTAAATGCTTATTAAACTCTTTATTCTCTGCTTTATTATTCACAACAGTCGTATATTTAGGATTCAGGGATAGATCGATAAACTTCTCATCTGGACCAGTAAACTGATGCTTAAGAACTTTTTTAATTACTTCTTCATTTGTGTCTTCTACATCAACCTTTGAACAAGCACCTAATAATAACCCTGACATTATCAACATAAAACTTAAAAGTATAGTGATCTTTGTTTTGTTATTATTTTTTGACATTACAACACTCCCCTTTGAAAGGTAATATTTCTGCAATTCATGAATAGGCTTTTACTTCTTCAACTACTTTCATAAATTAATAAAACTACCCATTAAAGTATCTTCTTTAACTTTTATTCAATACCTTATATTAGAATTCCTTCTTCCACTAACCTGCCCGTTTGGGTAATAACAAAAAAGCTGTCACAATGACAGCCTTTTCTTATTGGGATAAATGTTTATAATCTATAACTTCTATTTTAAAATCGTGTTTACATACCATCTTATTAATTTTGTTACTGTCACAAGATGGATAAATTCTTAATGTTACTAAATCATCAACAACTTCATATTGGTCTTTTCCTTTTATAAGCTGGGGATTCACTTCAACTCTTACGTCAATATCATAAGAGTGATTATTGTTATAGTGTAAATCAGCAATTCCTCTCCAATTCCACATTATTGTTTCGTCACCATATTCTTTTTGTACCTTTCGATCTAGGACTGGAAGAACAATGTCTGAAATAATATTTTCCGTTGTGACATAGATTCCTTCTTCTTTTGAAATCGTTTCTGCACTAACAGATTGTAAAGGAAAAAAAGTAAATAATAAAAAGCCTAACAATATAAAGTATCTTTTCATCACCAAGTTTCACCTCATTCTTACATTTACTAAGTATTCTTCACAATTTATTTTTTACTTATTAAACTATCCTGCTATCCTGCTCCTTTAGCTGCATACGAAAAAGCCGTCTATATGACAGCTCTGATCTTCTGCTAATGCACCTGTTAGCTGAACAAGAAAATCTCCTTCATTCATAATCAAAACGGAACATCCCTTTTATTTCTTTACTCGCTTCTAGCAAATCCATTCCATCTTTCCAGATTAATTTGTGATTTTTTTCGAGTACCGTAATACACTGCTTTTATTTTGGCTCCACGATCCATTTCACGAGCTTCAATATCAAAGAAATCATAACCCTTTACCATTGGATTTTCACAACGAGCCTTACTCTAAATAACGGGTCTTTTCGGAATTAAGTAGAAGTTCCCCTTTTCATCCATCTCATATTTCACTCGATTCACATTATAATTGTCAGTTAACTCTATATGATAAACGATTTTACCATCGTCCAATACACTTACTTGACTAATCTCTACCACGTCCATCGGGAAGTTTGTTATATTCCACTTAAACAAACCTATATAGGGCTATAAGGATGGAAATACCAATGATTGCACCTTTTAAAAAAGATTTACTTCTCACTTTTTAATATTGATAAGTTTATTTCTATAAAAAAGTTTGATTATTTTTCTATTCAACTGGTTGTACAAACGCGCCGTTAGAGCGAAAAAAGGTCTAATTACAAGCTCCTTTAGACGCAAGTTTACCTTTAGGCGAATTTACTAACTCAATCAATTCATTTAAAAGCTGAATTGTGCTCTGTTCTTTGATAAGTAAATATATATGCATAATAGGTATTCATTGTGTTACCTCCTTAAGAGAATTGTGTCTTTATTATGAATCGAAAACCATGACTAATTTTAATAGCACATGTAGTCATGGGAAGAAAGACTTCGATAACGATGTATGAAACTAAGACATCCATGTTGTAGTCATTATTTTTAGGAAAAAACAGTCTAAATTTCTCCTTTTGATAGGAAGCTCGGGCATTCAACCACTAATAAAAGGAAACCCAAAGGGCACAATAAGATTATATTTAAAATGGGAGGATATAAATTTGAGTACAATAGAAAATGCATTATCTATCTTCGCCTTAGGCGGCTTGAATGAAATCGGGAAAAATATGTACGCAATCGAATATTCAAACGATATCGTGATTATCGACTGTGGCAATAAGTTTCCAGATGAAAGTTTATTAGGAATTGATTTGATTATCCCTGATATAGCTTACTTAGTAGAAAATAAAGATAAAGTCAGAGCTTTACTTATCACACATGGACATGAAGATCATATCGGGGGAATTCCGTTCTTCTTAAAAAAATTGAATGTACCCATTTATGCCACACGCTTTACACTAGGATTAATTGAAATCAAATTAAAAGAACATAAACTTCTAAGAGAAAGTGAACTTATTGAAATCAACTCAAACTCAAACTTGATATTCAGAGAAATGAGTGTAAGCTTTTTCAAAGTGACCCATAGTATTCCTGATTGCTTGGGAATAGTCTTTCACACACCAGAGGGTAATATTGTACATACAGGGGACTTCAAGTTCGATTTAACTCCTGCGAGTAATGAGAATTCGGATATTCATAAAATGGCTGCAATCGGCAAAGAAGGGGTTTTACTTCTATTGTCTGAGAGTACCAATGCAGAACGTCCTGGTTTGACCCCATCGGAACAAATGGTAGGTGAACATGTGGAAGCAACTTTCATGAAAGCCAAACGTAAAATTATTCTTTCTACCTTTGCTTCAAATATTAGTCGTGTTCAGCAAGTCGTGGATGCAGCACAAAAAACAAATCGAAAACTCGCGTTGCTTGGACGAAGTATGGTTAATGTCGTAGCGGTTGCTATGGAACGTGGTTATTTAACAGTTCCAGATGGAATATTAATTGACCCACATGAAATCAATGAAATGGCTCCTGAAAGAGTGGCCATTTTATGCACGGGGAGTCAAGGAGAACCATTGGCTGCTCTTGCTCGGCTGTCCACTGGAAACTTTCGCGGTGTCGACATTTTACCTGAAGATACGGTTATCATCGCAGCAGGACCAATACCCGGGAATGAGCGAAATGTCACAAGTATCGTAGACAACTTATTTGCACTTGGAGCCAAAGTGATTTATGGATCAGGAAGTATATCCGGAATGCATGTTTCTGGCCATGGTTATCAAGAAGATTTAAAACTAATGCTTACGTTAATGAAACCAAAATATTTTATTCCCATTCACGGTGAATTTAGAATGCTACACCATCACCGTTTGTTAGGTGAATCCGTTGGAGTAGAGCAAGGAAACACGTTTATTATCAATAATGGAGATGTCGTCGATATTGAACATACCATTGCCCGTCAGACCCGGAAAATACCGGTGGGGAATACCTACGTAGACGGAGGAGATGTCGATAATATTGGAGAAGTTGTGTTACGAGACCGCAAACAACTTTCAGAGGATGGGATGCTCATTATTGTTTTATCTATTAGCAAAGCGGAAGGAAAAATGATTTCTGAACCCGATACCATTTCTCGTGGATTTGTGGATAGAGATTTCTCTGAACTCCGAAGAGACGTTATTCGACTTACGATAAAAACTGTTAACGAGCTACAAGAAGCAAATAGAAACCAATGGAATGTAATGAAAAAACAAATAAAAAAATCAATACGACAATATGTATATACACATACTAAGAAAAAGCCAATGATTGTTCCTATACTTATTGAAATTTAATAGGGGGGAATTTTTTTAAAAAATAAATTAATTGATTTTCAACAATTGGGCGCAATTCTCTAATAAGAATTGTACTCTTTCTTTTGTAGCGGATTATCTAGTGCGGTGTTAACACCGATAATTAAATGGGCTGTTCCAAAAGGAGCATTTAGTTCCTATCTCAGGAAAACAAGTCCATTCTTTGTCATCGATATAGAAACCTCTTTCATCTCTGTTTTTAGGGTTATATTTTGTTATCCTCCAATAAAACAATTGGTTTTCCACTAACCTCCCTCAATATATGAAGCTAAATCTCTCGATTTCTCCTGTTTTCTTAGAATTTCATAGTCGTTTGATAGCTAAGTGAAGTATTTGAACAAGCGAAAAATCTCTCATGAGGTTAGAATTTATGATTAGAAGGAAAAAAGTCCATGACTAACCAGCCAATCTCATACAAAAATTGGATATTTTTGTATAATCGCACTGGTGGATGTCCACATGTCTCATGGAGGTCAACCCTCCCATGTCTCACAGAGTCTTCGCTCTCAAATTCCTTCGTCCAACCTTTCCATGAGGTGGATGTCAGTTATGCTGCCCCACAGGGTCCTTGCCCGAAGTTTAGTTGCGTGACTGACTAATCCGTGCTTCAGTTGTTCAATAACCATTAATATCAATTCCGACTATATAATCCTATCTAACAAGAGTTAAGCGACTGCTTCTACCTTCTGATAACTTGCCATATGAGGGATATCCTTTAACATTTTGTCTTCCTGAAATTCAAACTGTTTTTTGCCAATGGCAAATAAAATCCGAATGAGTTTATTACACAAAGCAATAATGGACTGCATCTTCTTTAAAGGGTTGTCGGGTCGCTGTGTATAATACGCGTGTAGTGCTTTGAATGCTGAATTCTTCGCAATGAGTATCATACAAACCCTAAACAACAAGGCTCGAAGTTTCTTTCTGCCACGTTTCGTAATCCTCGTCTGACCCTTATGCTTTCCAGACGTATTTTCTTTTAGACTTAACCCAGCAAGCTTTATGATTTGCCTAGGATGAGAGTACTCATTTAAATCTCCGACTTCCGCGAAGAAGCCCGCAACGGTATCTCTTCCGATTCCCTTAACGGCAAGCATTTGTTGAACACCTGGTATTTGATCAATTAATCCATCTATTTTGGCATCTAATTCTTCGAATTTAGATTGAATTAGCTCATATTTATCAATCAATGTTTCTAACTCTAATTTCGCCATATCAGCTCCTTGACGAATGCCAACAGACGTACTGGCTGCTAGTTTTATAGCTTGAATCTTTTTAAGACCAACACTACGTGTAACTGCCTTTCTCAAGAAAGTTAACAGTTCTTGATCAGAGAACTCGACGAGTTCATGTGGCAGTACATTTAGTTTTAATAATTGTAGAGCTGCCTTTCCTTCCCAGTTCTTAAAGACCGTTAGGAATTCAGGGAAATAGCGATCAATCCAGTTATGCATTTGCCCTTGTACAATTTGTTGATCAACAGTTAAGAGATCACGTAATTTTTTAGCCACTCGGAGTTCTGCATAAACACCTTGTGGAATAGTAGGTTCAGCATATCTCCCATCTTTTACTAATTGCGCAATAACTCTAGCATCTTTCACATCATTTTTAGTCGGTGAGTTATCGTCTAACTCCTTACTTTTCTTGACGTGTAACGGATTAACTGCCACAAATTTAATTCCCTGTTCCTTTAAAACATGAGCTAAATTAAGCCAATAATGACCTGTCGGCTCCATACCAACAATCACTTGATTCATCTCTTGAACTTGTATAAGATTTGAGATCCAATCAAGAAAATGACAAAATCCCTCTTTCGTATTTTCAAAGAAACAAGGTGAGCCAAACTCTAATCCTCTAAAGTCTTGTGCTCTAGCTACATGTTTGAATTTTGCAATATCTACACCGATAATAAGGGTTTCAGAAGTGATTTGAGCGATCTTCTTATTTTGGTTATAATTCATGATAGGCCTCCTGAATTCGATAGTTTTGTCCCTTTTGCTGGCCAGCGTTAGGACACTTTTATCATATCAGGAGGTCTTTTTGTGCTCAAATCTCATTTTCATTCATTACAGGAATGCTGCCCCGTTAGCTGCATAAGAAAAAAAGCTAAAATGACAGCCTTGGTCAGCTATTACCCCTGTTTGTTTAAGTACATTTTTCCACAAATTCTTTCAATCACATTAAATTACCATAAGTTTTTAAGTTCACTAATAAATAACAAAAGAATGTAACCACCTATAAATACAAACCCTAAAATAAAATAGATAAAAAGTACCCAGCACATAGTCAAAAAAAGCTTATTGAACCATTTACTGTTCAGCCAATTCATACCTTTTCCCCATTTCTAACATCTATTCGCGCTTACTTTTGTTTGAATATTCCTTTTGTTACATTTTATCACATCTTATGCACCTCTCCTGCCACTTTAGCTGCATAACAAATACAGACTGCTCTTTAACAGCAGCCTTGTTTGGCGAAACCTGTTAGTTTAACAACTTTAACTTCTTATTTTAATACATACTAATATCAAAAAACCTAAAATACTGCCTAATGTATTTAAGATAATATCGTCCACATCAAAAACACCTAATGCAGTAATATATTGCGCTACTTCAACAGAAAAACTAACAAAAAGAGATAGATACATCACTTGACTAAAATGTTTTACATTAACAAAGACAAGCGAAATTAAAATTCCCAAAGGTAGAAATAATAATACATTCCCAAAGGTATTATAAAACCAAGTGTTGAAGTTATAATGTTCAAAATTCAACAAGTAATTTATTATACTTTTAAATGGTGTAATGTTATGCGAAACATCACTATATCCAGGATTCATTCTTGAAGGAAATGCACCAACTCCCCAAAAACTAAATTTAACTAATAAAAGAAAATAAAATAAGAAAAAAACCTTTATATAATTATTAGAGTATAATTTAATACTTTTTGATTTCACTTAAAATCACCTCATATTAAAAGCTATATGAGTTAAATAGGACATACATACCAATGAAATCTTCTTCCACTAAACTGCTCCGTTTATGAAATGAGAAAAGACCGTCAAATGACAGTCCTAATTTTCTGCTCTTGCATCCATTTGTTTAAGTACTATATTCAAAAACTATTTGGTGGTTTAGTTGAACAAGAAAAAATAAATTAGAGTTTAGATAATACATCGTTGAGATTTTTCCATTCGTATATGAGAAGGTTTAAATCAGCACCTGCAATTGTTATCTTTTCAGATTTAAGTAACTTAGCACCATAATATTCATAAAAATAACGAGTTTTATTGTCTTCTAATACTTCCACAAAAACTCTATTGAAACCAAGTTCTTCAAGTTGCAGAAAAAGTTGTTTCAATAGTTGTTTTCCAACTCCCTTTCCTTGATATTCTTCGAGGAGATAAATCGATGTTAGGTCACCAGCAATAGGAACATTATTACTTTCTCTCTTTCCACAATCAGCAAAGCCAATGATTTCTCCATCAATATTTTCTGCGACGAATACATAATTTCCCTCTTTAGAGATATTCCTATTCCATACATCAGTTCGCTGGTCATAAGATAATTTCTTTAAAAATTCATCTGGAATTATATTTTTATATGTTGTTCTCCAACTATCAACGTGTACTTTGGCAATACCCTTTACATCAGTTAAAACTGCTTTTCTTATGTACATTAAATCCACCTCTCATAAAAGGATTAAAGTATAAGGTGTATATTCCATTTAATTAAAAATAAACCTGCTTCTTTAGTTCAAGAAGAAGCAGAAAAGAAATTTATTAAACAGTTGCTCGAACTATATAACGGGAACATGTAATAGATAAGCCATCTTCTGTGGCATTCTGCTCGAAAATCTTAGATACTTCATACAAGTTTTTTTCTTTTAAAGTTTCATAAATGGAAGGGTGTTGACCAAAACAACGTAATTTTAAAACATCCAATGGGGAGTTAATATACTCTGTACTATTTATTACTTCAATCTTAGAATGAGAGAACTTACTAATATCAATTCTTTGATTAATAAGATTTAAAATTGGAGTTCCTCTTGATGATTCAAAGAGGTTAGGAAATAAAAGGGGTAATTCTTTATTTGTCTCATCTCCAGGATGGAGACCAATTATTTTTCCACCACTTTTTATAACTTTTTTAAGGTATGGATATGCGGATGTAGGACCTTTCCTTATGTATGCACAATCAAATTCACCCATTTCAAAAGGCAGTCCGTTTTTTGTATTTCCTAAAACAAAAGATACATTTGGTTTTTTATCTTCTAACCCAGCTTGTAAGAAATTTTCTGTTACATCAAACCCTATTATTTCTTTTGCTACCAAATGACATTTATTTGTAAACTCGCCGTGTCCACATCCAACATCTAATACTTTCTTACTAGCTATGATTTGAGTTACTTCTTTATCAAAAATTGATTCTCCGTTAGGCTCCGTAAGTGTAGAATTCCAAGAATATATGTATTTACCCTGAATGTCACTAAGTTGTTTGTACCATTCTACCGAATGTGGCTGCAACCAATCTGTAAAAGTTGTAGGGTCAGTTAATTGCATGTATAATCCCCCTTAATAAATCTGAAATATTTATTATTCTTCAAGTTAATAAAAAATCCTCCTTATTCCATTAACCTGCCCCGTTAGCTACATAAAGAAAAGACCGCCTGTATGAACTGCACCCCAATTGTTAGACACATCTAACAATCGGAGGTGCAGTTTTTTATATGACAAAATACAGCTCAGAATTCAAATTAAAAGCAGTGTTAGCTTACCTAAATGGAAGATCTTCCTTTCAAACAATAGCTAATCAATTTAATATTAGCTTAACTCCCCTAAAAAATTGGGTAGCTCAATATAACGTGCATGGAGAAGCAACTTTTTCTTCTTCATCCTATACAAATGATGATTTGAATCTTAAAATGAATGTACTAAACTATATAAATGATTTTAGAGTAACTCCTAATGAAGCAGCTGCGATTTTCAACATCCCATCTCCTTCAACCGTATACAAATGGGTTCAATTGTTTAATATGACTGGTATTGACGCTCTAAAACCAAAGAAAAAGGGGCGTCCATTCATGAAAAAAGAGTCAATGAAACAAGACAAACAAGAATCTATTGAAGCACTAGAAGCACGTATTAAACAACTTGAAATGGAAAATGCCTATTTAAAAAAGTTGAATGCCTTAGTTCAAAACAAGGAAAAATCACCAAAATAGACAAAGCGCAAGTAGTCTATGAATTAAGGCATCAATTTCAGGTGAAAGCTCTTCTACAAATAGCTGAGATTCCACGAAGCACGTATTATTACTGGGTGAAAAATAGGAGTAAACCTGATTTAGATGCCGATTTAAAACAACTCATTCAATCGATTTATGATGAACACGAAGGTCGTTATGGGTCGTCGAATTCGTGATGAATTATGTAATCTTGGACATAAAGTAAACCATAAAAAAGTACAAAGAATCATGAAAGTTCTTGGTTTAAAATCGTTAGTTCGTATGAAAAAATATCGTTCTTATAAAGGAAAAGTCGGCAAGATTGCACCTAACATATTAGATAGAAAATTTAAAGCTGAAAAACCAAATGAAAAATGGGTTACAGATATTACGGAGTTTAAATTATTTGGAGAAAAGCTGTATTTATCGCCCATATTGGACTTGTTTAATGGAGAAATTATTACGTATACTCTCGGTTCAAGTCCAACTTACTCACTCGTTTCAGATATGCTAAACCAAGCTTTTGAACGCTTAAATGAAGATGATTCACTCCTGCTTCATTTTTTCTACTAATTCGTGTTATAATCACCATACGAAAAAGTACCTCTTTCTATGGATTGTTTGGTTTGGCGATTAAACAATACCACATAAAGAGCATACTTTTTCATTTTATATGAATTTAATTTAGGAAGGGCTCTTAAAAAGCCATCGCAGAGCGATTTCGTTCTTCTAATGTTCCCTAACTACTACCCTATTCCAAAATTTAAAGAGACTTACAGCACAATTGTTCTTTAAAATTGCTAGAAATACATAGTAAAAAACACTCTAAGCGCCGTAAAAGCAAAAAGAGAGGCTGTTCTTCTTAAATCACGAATTCAAGTTTGAATAAACAAAAAAATACCCGGACGGACCTGCTGTTTCCTTGAATTCCGCCATTACTTTATGACAGCTAATTGGCTTTCTCTTCAAAAAAACGCAGGAACCGTCCCTGTGTTTCTCTTGTCTAGCTTATTAAAGAATTATTTTTTTCCCGAAAAAAAGA
>NZ_JBALMO010000186.1:0-1886 GCF_036963345.1 Bacillus sp. JJ722 | reverse complement strand
AAAGGGGCTGTCCCAAAAGTCATAATTTTGACTTTTGAGGGCAGCCCCTTTCGTCATATCATTTACATACAAAAAAACCGTCTTTTCCTGTAAAATGAAAGTCACCACAACAACATTTACGAAAGGACGGTTTTTTATGTGCCATAATTATACCACTGAACAAACTTCACTTCCACTTTCTATTCAAGAGGAAACTTGCGTTTCGATAAAGCGTAACTATAAACCAACTTTTATTCCTTATAATAACCAACAATCTGTAGCTATTTTTGATATACAAGATTTGATTCCATCCGATCATGTGGTTCGGGTAATTGATCAAATGATTGAAAACGTTGAAGAAGAACTATTCTTCGTGCACTATCAAGGTGGAGGTCGGAGCTCCTTTCATCCTAAAATGATGACAAAGGTCATTCTATATGCATATACCCAAAAAGTGTATTCTTGTCGTGGAATTGCTAAACTCGTTGAAGAAAATATTCCAGCAATGTGGTTGGCGGCCTTACAAAAACCTGATTATCGTACAATCAATCGGTTCCGTACTGTTCAAATGGAGAAGCTCCTTCCGAAACTCTTCGAAGATATGATTCGTCAATTAATTGACCAAAAGCATATCACGATGGAAAACTATTTTCTTGATGGAACTAAAATAGAAGCTAATGCAAACAAGTATACATTTGTATGGAAGAAAGCAACGACCAAGTATGAGGAAAAACTTCGCGAGAAAATTGATGGAGTTTATCAAGAAATACAAGCCATTATAGACGAAGAAGGACAGGAATTATTATCGAACCAAGGAATAGTCGCAGAAGAACAACTAGTCTACCTTGAAGAAAGACTAGAAGAAAAGATTTCAAAAGAAACAGCTGTCATTCAAAAAGAAACGGACATCAATATTAGGAAAGAAAAGCGTCGAGCATTAAGCCCAATCAAAAAGTTATTAAAGGCGGTCAGAGAAGATTACTCTCCACGATTAATGAAATATAAAAAACAAAACGAATTATTTGGTGATCGAAATAGCTATTCAAAAACAGATACAGATGCCACATTTATGCGTATGAAAGAGGATCATATGCAAAACGGACAATTAAAGCCAGGCTACAACATTCAAATGGCAACAGAAAATCAATTCATTCTTTTTTATACGATCCATCAACGCCCGACTGATATTCGTTGTTTTAAGCCACATATGGAGGCATTGAAACAAACATCCTTACCGTTTCCAAAGAATGTAATAGCCGATGCAGGTTATGGAAGTGAGGATAACTATCTGTATTCAATTGATGAACATTTTGAAGCATTGATTCCTTATAATACGTTTTTAACTGAACAAAAAAGGAGTTATCAAAAAGATATTCGTCACGCAAGTAACTGGGATTATAACGAGCAGAATGATACATATAGATGTCCGAATAACCGAAAGATTGAATTCAAACGTTACTCTAGACGAACAGATAAATATGGCTTTACGAGGGACTTCAAAATTTATGAATGTGAAGATTGTTCAGATTGCCCACTAAAATCAAAATGTACGAAATCAAAAGGGAATCGACAAATTCACTATAACACCGTTTATGAAGAACTAAAAGCAAAAGCGAAAACGAGCCTTTGGTCTGAATCAAATGCACACATTTATGCTCGACGAAAAGTCGAGGTAGAAAGTGTTTTTGGTCATATCAAGGGCAATCGAGCGTTCCGCCGCTTTTCGCTTCGGGGCTTAACGAAAGTCCAAACGGAGTTTGGGATTGTGGCGATGGCACATAATCTACTGAAAATAGCTGGGATTCATCAGCTATTTTTAGGGAAAAATGAAAAGAATTTAAAAACAGGTGAAGAAAAACAATTTGTTTTTCTTCACCTGTTTTATTTTCGGGACTTATTAGACAGCC
>NZ_JBALMO010000185.1:0-14773 GCF_036963345.1 Bacillus sp. JJ722 | reverse complement strand
AGGGTGCTATTGTTGAATAAAACTTAGATTTTCAAACGACTTTATTGTTATATTTTTTAGTGTAGTGAAGTATCTTACATCAAAAATTAAACAACTATATTTTTAACCCCGTCCTAAATTTAGAACGGGGTTATGCTTGTTTTAGGTTTTAAAATTAAATAGCTTTATTGTCATTTTACAATTAAAATGACCTTCTTGTTTTATTAACTCTGTATTCATTACTTTCTATAAACTTTTGTTAGAGTTGCTTTGCTTAAATTTCCGGATTCATCTTTTGCACTTATCGATAGCTTGGAGCCTAATTTTTGTTTTTTAATATTCGTTTTAAAATTTCCTTTAGAATCAACCCTTGCTTTACCAATCAACGTTTTACCATTGTACACATAAACTGTTGAACTTGCTTCGGCTTTACCTGATAAAATAGTTGAAGCAGTTGTAACTTTATTCACTGTTGGTTGCTTTGGAGGAGTTCGATCTATAACAGTTGTTGCTTTTACAATTGACTTACCATCTTCATTGATTACTTGAACTTTAATATCAATGCCTGCTTTTTGTTTAGCTATACCAAATGCAAAGTTACCATATTGATCTGCTTGTCGTGTTTGTCGATGCGAATCATTAATGTATAACTTTATAAGCGCATTAGCTTCTGCCGTACCTGTGATACTTGATGTTTTATCACTTACTGCATTAAGAATTACAGGATAAACATCTGCCTTATTAACGCTAATCCTTTTTGAACTTTCATTTCCTGCCTTGTCAGTTGCTTTCACGACCAGTATGGTACCGGCCTTTTGACGAGACATATGAATAGAAAAATGGCCGTTCTGTTTTGCAGTCGTTGTTCCAATTTGTTTATTATTAAGGAATAACTCCACTTGTGCATCAGCTTCTGTTACACCTATAACAACATCACTTCGACTATTGATAGGATCAACTGTTATACTTGGTTCTATTTCATCGAGTACCCTTACTGATTTCGTTTCTTTTAAGCCATTTGTAGCAATTACTGTAACAATAGCAGTTGTTCCCTCTTGTAACTCCGGTATTTTAAATGAAAAATTACCGACTTCATCAGTTGTTGTCATATATTCTTTTCCCTCAATGATCAACTCTACTTTCACATTTGCCTCCGTTACACCAGTAATATATCTACTTAGATTCGTTACTGGGTTGACAAATAAGGTTGTTGGTGATTCCCCTTGATTTGGATTATCACTGTTTCCGACAATAATGCTTACTGTGTCGCTGTTAGCTTTTCCTTCTACATGTGCAGTTATTGCGATAGTCGTTCCAGCTTTTTGCTTTGGAATTGAAATCGTAAATGCTCCGCCTCTTGTTGCAATAGCTGATCCAATAGTTTCATTATCTACTTTAGCAGTTACTGTTGCACCCTCATCAGTTACTCCTGTTATCGTTGTTGAACTATCTTCAATGGATTGTACAGTGGGTGTTCGTACAGTACCTGGCTTTGGATTTGGAGTTTCAGGTTTAGGTACATCTGGCTTTGGATTTACATTAGCTTCTACTACAATGGTCACAGGCAGTGGTCTAATTAAGTTAAAATATGACGTTTCATCTCTTAATTCTGCTGAGATTTGATAGGTTCCAGGTTGGTTGAATTTCATCGAAACTGTTCCATCTTGACCAGTCACATATGACGTACTACTACCGTTTTGATAAATAGTTGCACCCGAAACAGGCAGATAGCTACCAACTTCTTTCCAATCAGCCAATTGTCCGGTTACCGTAAATGTTACATTTTCACCCGTTTTTACTGTTTGGTGGGATGATGCAATTTTTCCAAACTTATATGTGGTATAATCTCCTACAAAATACATCTCAACAGTATCATTAGGTTGTAAAACTTGTTCCCCTACTCCTAGTCCTACTACCACATCATTCACTCGATACATCCAACCTGAATTAGGGCCCTTATCAAATTCACCAAGATTATTTATACTTGCAATGTAATTCCCTTCCGAATTAACATCGATAACTGATTTTTGTTTCACATCATAACCTTGCAGTTGCAAACCTTGTACAATAGCATGAATGGCTAACGGCTGGGTATTCTTCTTATGCCAATTCCCAACCTTATTGTCCCCTACAACTGAAGTTAAATCATATGGTTTAACTTGAATTTGACCATAAGGAACTATTGTATGATCCCAACTTTCAATTCTTAAGTTAATAGGTATGGTACTTGCTTCTGCTTTTACAAAAGTACTACTTGTACAATATGTAATAATGAAGCCTAACATTAGCAACAAACAAAAGCCAAACTTTTTTATTCTATCCATCAAAGTATCTCCTTTCTTTAATTGATTACTTCTTCTTACCGACTGAAATAATCATTTCCTTTTTCTTTCCGGCTTTATCTGTTGCTGTTACTTTGATTTTGACACCCGCTTTTTGTTTTGGAATTTTTAAATTATATACACCTTTATTATTAGCAGTAGTACTTCCAATTGTTTTATTGTTTACTGTTGCAACAATTTTTGCATATCCATCTGCTTTACCAGTTATCGCTGTTGAATAATTATTTATACTATTAACAGTTAATGTAATAAATGGCTTAACATCGCTCATATCATATAATTTATTGTTTTTATTAATAAAACGATTGTATGCTGCAAGTGCATAAGTTGCTTGCTCTGTTGCCATTGAATTTGTTGTACCCTTTAAAATATGCTTAAATGCTCCATCTTTACTATTGTAGAATGTTAATAGATTTGATACTGTCCAATTTCCTATTCCTTTAATAAAACGTCGGTCTTTTTTAGGATCAATACCTAAGCTAGTTAAGGCGACAACTACTTGTGAAACACTTTCTACATTTTCTGAGTCCCAGCTTAAGTATCCACCGTTAGTTAGTTGTACATTTTGTAAATACAGTAATGCCTTATCAATTGCTGCTTTTACCTTTGGTTGATTTTTATAGGTTGATAGAGCTTGAAGAGCCATCGCAGTAATATCTACGTCACCTTTTGAGCCACTAAGAGCAAATCCACCATCCGCTAATTGTTTACTAACAATATAATCAATCATTTTTTGACGTGAATTTGTTACCGTTGAACTTAATTTAGGTATTTGATAATTGTTCGTATCAAGTGCAATTAAAGCAAAGATTGGACCATTTATACCTTGTTTTTTCACATTGTCAAAATCATAGAGTTTCTCTACAAGATTGTATCCACCAACGTATCGTGGGTCTTTTCCTATGCTCGTTAATGCCAGAATAACACGTGAGTATTCTGTGAATTTATTTCTTGTTAAACCCCCTTTTTTCTCAATAACCGTATTTACTAAATTATCATAATAAGTTTGGTAGTAATTCGCAGGTACTACACTTCCAGAACGAGCTAAACTTAATACATACCATTCATTTTCATAACCTGGCTTTTTAACATTTTGCAACATAAATTGTTGTGATTTTAACATTGCTTCTTTAACTGTCGGTTTTGTTAATTCAATTGGTGTTTGAGCTTGTACCTCAACAACTAAATTCGGTAATAAAAAACTACAAAGAAGAGCAATACAAAGTACAATGCTTGATACAAGTCGTTTAACATTATTCATTCAATCAACCCCCGTTTTTTCATCATAATAAACCGTATTTTATTTTTACTCTTTCAAGCTTCTTCATAATAGGTTTTGTTAAGATTAGTAGAAAAATAACATTAGAAACAGCATATGTTATCGTGAAGGGAATTGCCGCAACAACTGCTACAGCATATCTTTCCCAACTAAAAATTCCATCTAAAGAAATGACCGACCAAATATCCATACAAACAGAAAATAAAATACCAGAAAAAACTCCAAAAATGATTAAAGCCATTTTACTTTTCATGATTCCTGTTTTACCAAGTAAGCCAGCTATATAACCAAGTAAACCCCAAGTAAACATTTGAAATGGAGTCCACGGTCCTTGACCAAAGAAAATATTGGAAACAACGGCAGACATTGAGCCTGTTAAGAAACCCGCTTCCGCTCCAAATGCAAACCCAGTAATTGCTGTGATCGCCGTGACAGGCTTAAACCCTGGAACCATCGCAAAAGCAAAGCGACCTGCTGCTGAAATGGCAGTCATTACTGCAATGATCATCATCTCTCTAGGTTGTGGTTTTCTTTTTTCAAATCGAAGAAAGAATGGTACACATGCTAGAAATGCTATGATCATTGAAATTAAATTGTACTTACGATCATTGAAGATGGTTACGCCGATTATAAGTATTAAAGGAATGATAACGAAGATGATAATAGTTGAAATTATCAACCTTTTATTAACAAATGCTTTTGATTGAGTCGGCATAACGTAATCACATCCTCACAAGTAACAGCATTGGCATAAAGATGCTTTGACATTCTATGAGCAGCTGTCGTATAAAAACTATTTCCACTATAAAAATCCTTCGCACAATCTTCCGATACAATGTTTCCATCAAAAAACATCGCACAACGGTCAGAATATTGCGCAGAAAACTCTATATCATGCGTCACCAAAACAATTGCTACTCCTCGCATCTTCAACTCTTGCAAAATTTCTGCTAATATCACTTTAGAATAAGCATCAATGGCTTTAGTTGGCTCATCCAATAATATTATTCGAGGATTTAATAATAATATTTTTGCTAATGCAACCTTTTGCTGTTCTCCACCACTTAAATCATAAGGATGACTATCCAAAAGATGCCTAATACGTAAGATGCCCGTAATTTCATCAATTTTGTCTTGAGCTTCAGCTTCGGAATAACGTAAGTTTCTTAATACTGTAGTAAACTCTTTACGTACTTTATTTTCTACAAATAACGATTGAGGATCTTGCGGCAAAACAGCTAAATTGTTTCGGAACAACTCACTATGGCTATACTTGCTCAATTTCTTTCCATTCAACAAAACCTTTCCACGATATGGCTTATGTAAACCGGCCATAATATTTAGTGCTGTTGTTTTTCCCGTTCCATTTCCACCTACAATGCTAAGAACCTCTCCTTCTCGTATATCCATAGAAAACCCTCTTAATATATCAGTACCTTCTCTTTCATAACGGAACCATGTTTCCTTCAATTGTAAAATGATAGAATGATCTTCCTTTTTCTCTTGTAATGGAATATCAATAGCGGCCACTTTATTGTGGAAATGCTTCGTTAACCATCTCCGTCCATCACGTACAGTTAAAGGACAATGACCCTCCAATTGCAACGCATTATACACCCTAACAGAACAAGGCATTCCTAACATCATGGGATGATTAATGTCTCTTTTCTTCAATCCTTGCACTACAAATTGCGGCGCATCATTTAGCAGAATTCTTCCAAATTCCATAACAACTACGCGATCAGCAATTGGAAAAACCTCCTCTAAACGATGTTCCACTAGCAGAATTGTTAAACCTAAATCCTTATTTAACCTTTGTAATATTCCAATAAATTCTGTCGCTGCGATAGGATCTAATTGTGAAGTAGGTTCATCCAAAATTAAAACCTTCGGCTGCATAACCATAATACTCGCTAAATTTAATATTTGTTTTTGCCCACCAGATAACTCACTTGTAGTCTTTCGAAACCACTTATGAATACCAAAGAAATTGGCCATTTCGGCAACACGACGACGTATTTCCATTGTACTAACCCCAAGATTTTCTAAACCAAAAGCCAACTCGTGCCACACCTTATCTGTCACTATTTGATTGTCTGGATTTTGCATAACAAAACCTATTTCAGAAGAAGCGGTACGAAAATCTACTCCATCTATTGATACACCTTTATAATGAATCTCACCCGTTTTTTCTCCATGAGGAGCAATCTCTTTTTTTAATTGTCTAACTAAACTACTTTTCCCACAACCAGTCGTACCACAAAAGACAACAAACTCTCCTTCTTCAATCGAGAGATTAATATGATCAAGAGCTTTAGATTGTGCTACAGGATATTGAAAACTTAAATTTTTGATTTCAATAAGCGCCATATCATTGCCTCCCTTACTTCTATAATGATTGGAATTAGCAATAATAAAGCATACGAACTATATAGAACCATACTTACAAAAGAGCCATTAATCTCACTGAAAGTTGGATAATAATTATAAGTTGTATATCCCATTATGCTTCCTAAAATGTTTATGAGTAATAAAGAAAGAGTTAATGCTAATATAAAACCATCTCTTTTAGTGAAGATAAATAATGAAAAAGCCGTTCGATGCTTTAAGCCATAACCTCTGGCTTTCATTGAATCAGCTGTTTCTATTGAGTTTTCCAAAGCCCAAGTTATTAAAATCGAAATTATTTGTATAACACTTTTCATTCGTTGTATTATGTTTCCCGACGTATAGTCCATACCTACCGATCTCTGTGCATTAGAAATAATATAGAGTTGTTTTTTAAATTTCGGAACTAAGCGTAATGATAAAGATATAATCAGTGACAACGACGGTGATATTTTACCGAATAAATAGATAAATTTATCCGATGTCATTACAGAATTATAACAAGCAAACCATAATATAACGGCTAAAATCATTGAAGCCATTGCCAAACCGTACAAAATAGCCTCTAAAGTAATAGGATTATAGTTTACATAAAACAATACAATCTCTCCATTATGACTAAAGAAAGGATTAGCAACTGCTGTTACAAAAAATAGAGGTATATAAAACCACAAACTCGATTTCAGCTTCGACTTATGCAAAATGACGTTTAACAAACAGGAAATAATAAGCGTAAACGCTAGATAAATGGGATGCATAAAAAAAATAGACAATCCAATAACTGATACAAAATAAGTAAACAATACAATTGGATGATATGTTTCAAATGCCTTCATTAAATTTCCACACTATGTTAATCTTTTTCATCTACCCAGTTCACTCCTAAATCTCTTCCTAAATCACATGTATAATTCCATTCAATTTTATCTCCATCTTTTAAGATATACTTACTTGCTCCATAATTTGGATACCAGTCATTGACAGAGTACATCCAACCGCTTAATTCACCGACACTAAATTCATATAAATGGTTAATACCTTGTATATAAACACTGCCATATTGATTCTCACTAGCTCCTTGATATTCCATTTGAATCTCATGCTCTCTCGTTGCTCGAACCAATACATCAAAAACATTTTCTTTCTCTTTCTGTAATTCATACTTTGTTGTTTTTAGGATAACGCCATCCTTTGGCACATATTTTGGACTATTTAATGCAGAATCCAATTTATCCATATTGTCTAGGATCGTATCGATTCGAATTGAAACTGTAACATACTTTTTCTTTGGTGCAGGTTTAGTAACAGGTTTTTTAATAGGTTCACTATTCGATGGTTGTTCTTCTTTCTTTGGTATAGATATGCTGATGTTAGTTGGATTGTCTTTACTACTTCTTTTCTCTGATGGATTTGTTTTTTTATCTTCTGGTTGCTTTATTTCAGGATTCTTTTTTTCTAATGGATTAGTAGAAGGTTGATTTATTGCTTTTTCACTACTATTTTCAATTTTTGGTTGTTCTTCATCATTCTTGTCCTGATTTTTCGATGCTGTTTGTTCACTTTCATTAGCATTTGCCTTTAGCTCCGCAAACTCCTTCTCTTCTCGTTCATACTCTTCCACTGACTGAACATTACAGGCTATAAGCAGAAAGGACATTACGATGGAAGAAATGAGAGCAAACCATTTCTTTTTCAATAAAAACACCTCATGACAAAAATTACGTAAGAGTATTAGCTTGAACCTACAAATACTCTTACGTTCATTAACTCTTCATTCAAAGGTCTGCTTATCTCTTGTAAACTTTTACACTAGTACCTTTACTTCTATTCTCCGCTTTATCTTTTGAACCAACGACAATAGTAGATCCAAATTTTTGCTTTTTCATCTTGATTTGATAATTTCCTTTGCTATCAGCGACTGCCATACCTAATAAGGTTGCACCACTATAAGCATATACAGTAGAATGAGCTTCTGCTTTACCTGATAATTTAGTAGATGCAATTGTAACTTTCTTTACAGTTGGTTGCTTTGGAGGTGTTGAATCCATTACGGTAATCGTTTTTGATGTTACTTTACCACTATTACTAATAGTCGTAATCGTAATCGTAACGCCTACTTTTTGTTTCCCTATACCAAAAACATAGATACCATTAGCATTGGCTTTTGTTGTTTGACGTACTTTTCCATTAATGCTTAATTTCACTGTAGCCCCAGCTTCAACCTTCCCAGTAATTCTTGAACTACTGTCTCCAACTTTATCTATCATATTATTGCTCATATTTGATTGCGATACCTTGGTGCTCTTTGAAACTTCATTATTAAATGCATCAATAGCTTTAACAGTAACTTCTACACCAGTCTTTAATTTAGCAATACCAAAAGCATAATCTCCTCTAGCATTAGCTGTTCTAGTTTGACGCAAGTCACCATTTATAAATAACTGAACAGTTGCACCTGGCAAAGTAAGTCCTGTAATAGAAGAACTATTAGATCCCACTGCATTAAGTGATAATGTCAGTTCAGTTGGTTCTGGTTGTGGATTTACTTCTCTTCCTTGAACTGTAGCTGTTTTTTCAATTGTTTTTCCAGCTTCATTTGTTACCTTAATTGTAACGATTGCCCCAGGTTTTAATTTATTAACAACAAATGAGAAATTCCCAGATTTATCTGCTTTTTGTAATGAAGTAAACTTTTTATCTATAAATAATTCGACTTTTGCTATTGCATCTGTTGTTCCAGTTACTGATGCACTTCCTTCTTTCATCTCGTTTATTACAAGACTTGGTAAGGTCGCACTACTTACAGTTACTTTTTTCGTATTTTTGTTCCCAGAAGCGTTAATAACCGATACAGCAATGGTTGTACCTACTTTTTGCTTTGAAATAGTAAACGAATACTTTCCATATGCATCCGCATATACCGTTTGAGTCATTTTATTATCAATTGAAAGTTCTACTTTAGCTCTAGCTTCGGTTGTTCCGGAAACATCTGTACTATTGTCTTTTACTTCATTAATACTTAATTCTGGCAATTTATGCTCTTTAACAGTAACACTTCTCGATTCTTTATTACCCCCAGCATCTATAGCGATAATCGTTAGTAGAGTTCCGCCTTTTTGAGGGTTAATCTTGAAGTAATACGAGCCTGAACTACTTGCTATTGTACTTTGCATAAATTGTCCACCTATATACAATTCAACTCGTGCTCCTCCTTCGGTTGTTCCCGTTATAGATGTGTTGTTATCAAGAACCGTATTAACTGATAAAATAGGAGATGCTTTATCTACAACCTTAATAGTTTTAGATTCTTGTTTTCCTGTTGAATCAGTAGCTATAACAGTAATTTGTGCACCAGCTAATTGTTTTGAGATATAAATGCTATATTTCCCATAAGCATCAGCAGTACCCGTTCCCACACTCTTACCATCTATTAATACTTCCACTTTGTTACCCTTACCTGCTGAACCTGTTATAACAGTACTGGTTGTCGTAACTTCATTTACTGTTAAAACAAGCGGTAATTGGTCTTTCCACTGAACTGTTTTTGTCACTTTATTATTTGCAGTGTCAGAAGCAGTAATTGTGACATCATCATAAACAGTCAAACCAATACCAGAGACAATATACTTACCTTCACGATCGGCTTCCACTTTCTGTACCAATTGTTTATCTGCAAATAATTCAACTGTAGCCCCAGCTTCAGTTACACCTCGAACTTCTATGTTTAACTTTGAATATCCTCCCATCGAAATACTATTAGCATTTACACTACTGATTGTTAAATCTGGTGTTGTTTTATCAATAACTGTTACCACTTTAGATTGTTGTTTCCCTTTTGAATCTGTAACAGTCACTTTAATTTCTACACCCGCCTTTTGTTTTGCGATAGAGAAGCTATACTTTCCGTCAGAACTAGCTGTAACAGTTTCAGTTACTTTACCACCGATTGACAATTCAACTTGAACCTCTGATTTAGTAGTACCTGTTACCTTCGTACTTCCATCCGTCACCTCATCAATCTTTAAAGTTAGTGGTGCTTCCGTTGCCTCAACTACCGAAGTAGTTTCACTTGCCTTCTTACCAGCTAATTCGGCAACAATGGATACTTGAGCTCCTTCTTCTAACTTTTCAGAAAGAGTAATCTTGAATGAACCATCTTCAGCTGCTTTTGTCGTACCAATTTCTTTCTTATTGATTAATGCAGTAACTTTAGCATTGGCTTCAGTGTTACCAGTAATCATTGTACTTTCAACTGTTATCTTATCAACGGTTGGTACTTTTACAGGTTGTTCTGGTTGAGGTGTTTCTACTTTTACATCAGACATATCATAAATCTTATTCTTCTTATTTAAGAATCGATCATAAGCAACTAACGCATATGAAGCTTGCTCTGTTGCCATGGAATTACTTTTTCCATCCAATGTATGTTTAAAGGCACCATCTTCACGAATGTAAAAAGTAAACAAATTGGATAATATCCAATTTCCCCCTTTAATAAAGCGTGTATCTGTTCTTGGATCGATACCTAGACTTGTTAATGCCACTAACACTTGGGACGCACTTTCGACATTTACTGTTCCCCAGCTTTCATAGCCACCTTGTGCATTTTGAGCAGTTGATAAAAAATCCAACGCTTTATCAATTTCAGCTTTTACTTGTGGTTGTTCGTTATAACTTGACAACGCTTGCAGTGCCATTGCCGTTACATCAACATCTGCTGCTGCATTTTTATCTGGACTTAATGAAAATCCACCTTTATTTTTGGCTAATCCAACAATATAATCAATTAATTTTTGTTTGTATTCTGTAGTATGCTCAGTTGGTTTAATACCTGTTGTTGCATCCAATGCTAGTAAAGCAAAGATTGGACCATTGATTCCTTGCCTTTTTACTTTTTCAAAATCATATAGTTTTTCTACTAAACTATATCCACCTACATTTGTTGGATCTTTTCCCAATGCAGTAAGAGCTAGAATTGTACGTGAGTATTCAGTATAGTTACCTGATAAAACACCTTTATTCTTCACGACAGTCTCTGTCACACTTTGATAATACTTATCTAGATATGTCTGATGATCAAGTCCCTTTGAGCTTCTAGCTAAACTTAATGCATTCCACTCTTTTCCAAAAACTGGTTTATGATTTTTTAAAATCCATTCATGATTTTTGTTGATTGTTTCAGTAATAGATGGAATCTCTATAAGATTTGTTTCTGGTTTCGATACAACATCTGTCATATCGTATAACTTGTTCTTGCCATTTAAAAAACGGTCATAAGCAGCTAGTGCATACGATACTTGTTCTGTTGCCATAGAATTACTCGTACCATTTAAAGTATGCTTAAACGCTCCATCTTTACTGTCATAAAAAGTCATAATATTCGATAGAAGCCAATTCCCATTACCTTTAATAAATCGCGGGTCAGTTTTTGGATCTATTCCAATGCTAGTTAATGCAACCAGTACTTGAGCGGCACTTTCAACATTCGGTGTTCCCCAACTTACATAACCACCATTTTCTTGCTGAATATTACTTAAAAATGTGACCGCTTTATTGATCGCTTCTTCCACATTTTGTTTTTCTTTATAAGATGATAGCGCTTGAATGGCCATACTAGTAATATCAGCATCGCCTTTCGCCCCAAACAAAGCAAATCCACCATCAGCTAATTGTTTCTCTAAAATAAATTTAACTAGTTTATCCCTAGTCACAGTGACAGTTTCACTCTCTGCCGGTATTTCATATTTCTTTGAATCTAAGGCTATTAATGCAAATATACCTCCGTTAATTCCTTGTTTTATAACATTGCCATAGTTATAAAGCTTTTCTAACAGATTGTATCCTCCTACATTAGTAGGATCTTTTCCAATAGCTGTTAATGCTAATATCGCACGTGAATACTCTGTGTAGTTATTTTTGGTTAAAATACCTTGTTTATTCTTTACATATTCTTCAACATTTTTGTAGTACGTATCATAGTACGACTGAGGCACATTATTAGAACCTCTTGCTAAACTCAAAATATACCATTCTTTAAAAAAAACAGGATTTGGAGAATCTGTTTGCATATATTTATGAGTATTTATCAGTGCTTCACTCATTGTCGGATTCTTGATTTCTATCGCTTCAACAGGTTCAGGATTTGGCTTTTCCAAATCAGGTACTTCTGGTTTTGGCGTTTCGAGTACTTTGACGGCTTCCACTTCAATCTCAATTGGTATTGGACGAATTAAGTTGTAGTAAGTTTCTTCATCTCTCTTTTCAGCCGAAATACTATACTTGCCTGCTTCTTTAAATGGGACCGTAACTTGCCCGTTACGATCTGTCATATATGTGGATTCTTTACCATTAATCGTAATGTTGACATCTTCAATTGGGGTAGATGGACTGTCCCCTTCCCAACTTGTTTTGAACCCAGTAACATTAAATGTTATTTGTTCGCCAGCCTTAATTTTTGATTGAGAAGCTGTAATACTACCAAATTCATACTCCATATAATTACCAACAAAATATAATTCTACTCGATCATTCGCTTTAATGACTTGTTCGCCCACACCTAATCCTACCTGCTCGCCATTAACTCGATACATCCAACCAGACATAGGACCTTTATCAAATTCACCTAAACTTTCAATGGAAGCTATATAATTGCCATCATGTTTAACGTAGATACCCGATTCTTTTGTTACGTCAATTCCCTTTGCTTGAAGAGCTTGAATAATAGCATGTATGGCTAATGGTTCATTATGATTTTTATACCAATTTCCAACAGTGTTATCACCGACAACATGTGTCAAATCAAAAGGCTTTACTTGAATCTGTTGATTAGGAACAATCGTGTGATCCCAACTTTCGATTCGTATATCTATTGGAATGGTTCCTACCTCGGTTACATCCTGGTTAAGAACATTACTCTCTTTTTCATTCACTATTGTTTCATTTTCTATATTTGTTGCAGCCGGCACATTTTCAGCATGCCCTACCAGCATGTTTAAAGGTAATCCTGAAAAAAACGTAAACAGTACTAGCATAATAACTAGTAAACCTTTAAGCTTTTTCACGAAAACACCTCTCTTCTATAAAAATTATTAAAACCCAAACATGAAAAAAGCCCTCTTTACATAGTAAAGAGAGCAAATAATTTAAAAAGACATACTAAATTAACATAAATACGTGCCAAAAAAACGCACAAATAAACGTCTTTGTCCCCTTATCCTCTCCCCCCGAAGAATTTGGAAAGTGCATAAAAGCAGGTCTCCTGGCTTTGTGTTTCACTTTACTCATGTCCCCTTCCCGGTTTATCAAAACATTTGATGACCAGTGGTATAATGACAATTTCATCCACACTTACAGTAGCGGGTCTGCATCGGAATCTCACCGATTTCCCTATTATCCTATTCGTAATTCAATAGGCACTTTTATACAATTTATATTCAATTATTGCAAAGTTTAACATACTTCGACAATATTGTAAATATTCCGAAAAGCCATTAGTACTTTTGATATATTAGATTTCATTTGTCTTTTAAAACTATCGCATCCTTAATTAAAGTCTAAAGACGAATATCAAGCTTTATTTTTCATCATACTTATGTATTGATTTTTTTCTTTCTCATATTCTTAAATAACTTTGCTGCATATTTTAGATTATAATATTAGTAAAATATGGATTTTTAATGTGAGATATTAAGAAAATAGACGTTATATTTTAGATAAAATATTTTTAGGAGTTGGTTAGGTTGATAACCGAAAAGAGAATTGATCTGGGAAATAGCTTAAAACTTAATGTTAGTTATTCTATAGAAAATGAAAATAAACCAGCTATTCTACTCATTCATTTCAGCGGTGGAACACTACAAATGTGGAACGGTGTTATACCTTTGCTTCAAAAGCAATATCGAATCATTGCACCTGATTTACGAGGGCATGGGAAATCGGATCGACCATTGACTGGTTATCATATTGATGATTTTGCTAATGACATGTATCGATTATTACATAAGCTCGGAATTGATAAATGCCACATAGTTGGGAGTTCTCTAGGCGCAGAAGTTGGGCTTAGCATTGCCGCAACACATCCAGAGATGGTCTTATCATTAGTCTGTGAAGGTGCAATTTATAACGAGTTTGGAGAATATGGATTATTTAATGGGAGTGAAGTAGTTATCAAAGAAGAGAAGGGAAAACTTCGCCACCAACTGAAAGAACGAAAGCTTACTAGATATCCAACTAAAGCTGATTTTATTAAGGACTTTAAGGTACCATTAATCAAACAGGGACTTTGGAATGAACATTTCAAGATTTTCCTTGAAAGCTGTGCTGAGGAATTAACCGATGGGAGTTTTGAGCATTTCTATAAAAACCACGGAAGAAATGAATATATACAGAAATATTGGGATATCTCCTTCGAGGAATATTATAAACGAGTCAGATGCCCTGTTCTTATACTTCCTAGTGAAGATGAGTGGATAAACTCAAAAATTAGGCGTAGTCTACATTATTTTGTCAGTTTACTAGATGAATATGAAGTTCATATAGTTGAAGGTTCTATACATGCTTACGTTTGGATGCAGCAACCAAATAAAGCTATCAAAGCTGTAAAAGACTTTTTAGATAGGTACCAAACCCAAGTCATATACCTCCCTCATTAAGTTGTTTTCTGATGGGGTATTTGATACATTTCATTTTTTAAACCTATGAATAGTTATTACTATTTTTACCTTCTATAATAAAATCCATAAATAATATATACTCAAGCTTACAAATAATAATAACTATATTAAGT